>CALWGS010000168.1 GCA_944380155.1 uncultured Lachnospiraceae bacterium | reverse complement strand
CCTATAATGTAGCGGATGATACTTATACTACGGAGACACTCAGACCTCCGGCGGATTTGGTCGGCCTTGAGAGAGAAGAGGTGGAGGAGTATTTCAGCGAGTATGTGGAGAATATGCCGCTGGATGAATATCAGGAGGGCCTTGCGTCGGTGGAGCTGACAGAATTCTCAAGGAAGCAGATGACGGTCCGTAAGATCTATAACAGTGCGTTGGTGCCGTATCAGTATTATCTGGTAGTCAGGGACGGCTATGTTGTTGTGTATTACAGCGATAAGCAGACCGTATTCGAGTATACGCAGATTGCGGCGAAGGATCTGCCGATTGAGGATCAGATGGCATTGAGCGCGGGAATCGGCGTTGAGGATTCGGGGATTCTGTACAGTATTCTGGAAGGGTATTCTTCTTAGAATGGAGCGAACCGCAAGGGGAATCGCTCAGCGGGGCCCGTGAAAGAAACAGGTTGATTTTTGCCGGGGCTTCCGTTACAATAGGGGATACTATGTAGAGGGATGGGAGGGCGTCTTTATGGGGGCACAGGTCGTAGTTGCGGGAGGAGGGGCAGCCGGTCTGATGGCGGGGATTGCCGCCGCCAGGCAGGGTGCGAAGGTGCTGATTCTGGACCAGAAGGAGAAGCCGGGGAAGAAGCTGTATGCAACCGGCAACGGACGCTGTAATTTTTCGAATCGGAGGCAGGACAGGGACTGCTACCGGGGAGGGGATCCGGACTTTGTGATGCGGGCGCTTGAGAAGTTCGGACTTTCAAAGACACTGGATTTGTTTCATGAGCTCGGCCTGAAGGAACGGGAGGTGAACGGATATCTCTATCCGTATTCCGGGCAGGCGAAGGATGTCGTTTCCCTGCTGCTGTATGAACTCGGCGCGTTATCCGTTACCATCCGCTGTCAGGAGAGGGTTGAGGATATCAAAAAAGAAAACGGCCGATTCCGCGTCCGGACCCGGGGCGTAAGCGATGACAGCGGCATACGGGAGTATCATGCGGATTCGGTCATTCTTGCGCCGGGCGGCTGCGCGTCTTACCAGCTTGGATCGGATGGCAGCGGCTATGAGCTTGCGAAAAGGCTTGGACATTCCGTGATTTCTCCGGTTCCCGCGCTTGTGGCATTGAAGGTCCGGCAGAATACAAAGCCGATCTCCGGCGTCCGCTTCTTTGGATCGGGAGCGCTGTACGCCCGGAACGGAGAGAAGCTTCTGACCGAAGAGAAGGGGGAATTTCTGTTCACGGATTACGGGGTTTCCGGGATTCCCATTATGCAGATGAGCCGGTTCGCGGCGAAGGAATTGCGGGCGGGCGGGAATGTGCTGCTTCGATTGAATCTGATTGGGGACATGCCGCAGAGCGAACAGATCAGGCAGCTTACAGACCGTCTGTCAGAGAGCGGGAGCCGGACGGCGCGCCATGCGCTGACCGGACTGCTTCAGGAGAAGCTGGTTCAATATGTCCTGCGCGAGAGCAGAATCCGGGAGGAGGATCGTCTGTCCGTGCTGCCGGAAGAGAAGAAACGAATTCTTGCAGGGCTGGTGCGGTCGATGGAACTTACCATTATGGGAACGAATCCGTTCGAGAACGCGCAGGTCTGCGCGGGAGGCGTTTCGCTTCGGGAAGTATCCGATGAGATGGAATCGCTTGTGTGTCCCGGACTGTATCTGGCGGGCGAGATTCTGGATGTGGACGGCACCTGCGGGGGCTATAATCTGCAGTGGGCCTGGACAAGCGGATGGATTGCCGGAAGTGCTGCGGGACGTAAGGATGATTCGGTGCGCAGGAACCGTATGGCAGATGAGAGGCGCACAGGGAAGAAAAGAGGAAGGTTATGATACGAATCAATCAACTGAAGCTTTCTGCATGGCATGAGAAGGGGGCGGTTGAGAAGCAGGCAGCCAGGCTGCTGCGTGTGCCTCCGGATCGGATTGAGGGATGCTTCATTGTCCGGCGGTCGCTGGATGCGAGGAAGAAGGATGCGATCCGGTATATCTATACCGTGGACGTGCGGCTGTCGGGAGGAGAGAAGGCGGAGAGGAAGGCCGCGGCGCGGCTGAAGGATCCGAATCTTACATATATGACACCGGTTTCGTACCGTGCTCCGGAGTCCGGGACCGAGGATCCGGGGGGACGAATCGTGGTGGTCGGAAGCGGCCCGGCAGGACTGTTCTGTACCTATATGCTGGCGAAGCAGGGATACCGCCCGCTTCTGCTGGAACGCGGGGCGCCGGTTGAGGAGAGGGTGGAGGATGTGGAAGCATTCTGGAGAACGGGGGTTTTAAAGCCGGAGTCCAACGTCCAGTTCGGCGAGGGCGGAGCCGGAACCTTCTCGGACGGCAAGCTGAACACCGCAGTGAAGGATGAGAACGGAAGAATCCGAAAGGTGCTTGAGACATTTGCCGAACACGGCGCTCCGGAGGATATTCTGTATTTAAGTAAGCCGCATATCGGTACAGATCGCCTGCGCGGAGTGGTCCGGGCAATGCGGGATTCCATCACGGCTCTCGGGGGCGAGGTGAGGTTCCATGCCTGTTTGACGGATATCCGGATTGAGGACGGCCGGATCCGCGGAATTGTCATCAATGGGACAGAGGAGAGAACGATTGGTCTTCTGGTGCTTGCAATCGGACACAGCGCGCGGGATACATTCGCCATGCTGTGGGAGCGCGGGCTTGGCATGCGGCCGAAGGCCTTCGCGGTGGGACTGCGGATTGAGCACCGGCAGGAGAAGATTGGGCAGGCTCAGTACGGGGATGCGTGGGACAGGCTTCCTGCCGCGGATTATAAGGTAACGCATACCGCGAAGGACGGGCGCGGAGTCTATTCCTTCTGTATGTGTCCGGGCGGCTGTGTGGTGAATGCCTCTTCCGAGGAGGGGCGGCTTGCCGTGAACGGCATGAGCAATTACGCAAGGGACGGGGAGAATGCCAACAGCGCTCTGATTGTTACGGTGTCTCCCGAAGATTATGCTTCTTATGCAAGAGAGCACGGAGCACCGGCGCAGGGTCCGGACTCGCCGCTTATCGGACTGGAATTCCAGAGAAGGCTGGAGGAGCGGGCTTACAGAGCCGGACAGGGGAAGGTTCCGGTCTCTTTATATGGGGACTTTAAGCGGCACACAGTCTCCCGGGCAGCGGGCAGCGTGATTCCGAGCGCCCGGGGCGGCTGGCATTTTGCCGATCTCCATTCGATTCTCCCGCCGTTTGTCTCGGAAGACATTATCGAGGGAATCGAGGCATTTGACAGGAAGATACCGGGCTTCGCGGCAGAGGATGCGGTACTCTCCGGCGTGGAATCAAGAACCTCTTCTCCGGTGAGAATTATGAGAAATGAGGAGTATACGGCAGAGATTGCCGGAATCTATCCGTGCGGAGAAGGAGCCGGATATGCGGGAGGAATCACCTCGGCCGCTGTGGACGGCATCCGGGTATTCGAAGCAATTTGCCGCCGATACCGCCCGTATGCACCGGCAGACTCCGGCAGGGGGACGGAAAAGGAGAGAGAATGACTGACAAAAGAAGCTTGCTGAAGGATAAAAAAAGAATTGTGATTAAGATTGGATCCTCGTCTTTGACGCACGCGGGAACGGGAAATCTGAACCTGTCGAAGATGGAGAAGCTGGTGAGAATGCTGACGGATCTCAGAAATCAGGGACGGGATGTCGTACTGGTATCCTCCGGCGCGATCGCGGTGGGAATCAAGACGCTCGGCCTGACCGAACGCCCCGGGTCACAGCCCGTGAAGCAGGCCTGCGCGGCGGTCGGCCAGGCGCGGCTGATGATGGTGTATCAGAAGCTGTTTGCCGAGTACAACCAGGTTCCGGCTCAGGTATTAATTACCAAATATACTATGATTGACAATGTCAGCCGGTACAATGCCGCGAATACATTTAATGAGCTGCTGAAGCTTGGCGTCATTCCGATTGTGAATGAGAATGATACGGTGGCGACGGATGAGATTGAATTCGGCGATAATGATACGCTCTCCGCAATCGTGGCGGCGTTGATTCAGGCTGATTTGCTGATTCTGCTCTCCGATATCGACGGGCTGTATACGGATGACCCGCACGGCCATCCGGACGCGGAATTCATTGAGCAGGTCGATGTAATCGGCGAGGATCTGGTGCGCATGGCAAAGGGCTCGGCCAGCAGTGTGGGAACCGGAGGAATGGCAACGAAGATATCCGCGGCCCGGATTGCGACGGACGCGGGAGCCGATATGGTGATTGCCAATGCCCGGGATGTAGGAATTGTGAATGATATCCTGAACGGGATGCGGGCAGGGACCCTCTTTCTCGCACACAAAAATAAGAATTTTTATCTGATTGACTATTTACAAGAAAGTTAAGAAAGGGTATCTTATAAGTATGGATGAAAAACAAATTGCCCGTATCAATGAGCTGTACCACAAGTCTCAGAAGGAAGGGCTGACCAAGGAAGAAACAGAGGAACAGGTGAAGCTTCGCGGAGAGTATATCGCGGCCATCCGGAAGAATCTTAGGGGAACCCTAAGCCGGGTGCAGATCCTGAATCCGGACGGGACCGTGACGGATCTGTCCAAGAAGAATCCGCAGTAAGCAAAAGAGTACGAAGTGGAGCAGAAGGCGGGACAAAGAGAAGGGAAGAAGGTGCAATACGTATGAAACAGGGACACAGCAAGGAAGATATCCGCAGGAGAATACGGGAAGCAAGAGAGGAATATCCGCTCGAATCCGTACAGAGGGACAGCCATATCATCTGTGAGAAGCTGATTGCCATGAAGGAATACCGGGAAGCCTTACACATCTTTTTGTATATGGCATCGCCGCATGAGGTGGATGCGTCGCCTATTTTGAGACATGCGCTGGATTCGGGGAAGAGAGTCTATATCCCGCGGGTGATCCGGATGGGAGTCATGGAATTCTACCGGATCTTCGATGAGAATGACGTGCAGATCGGAAGCTTTGGGATCCGTGAGCCGGTGGAGGGGACTCCGGTTGCGCAGATAAAGGAAGGATTCATGGTGATGCCGGGGATTGCCTTTGATGAGAAGCTGCGCCGAATTGGCTATGGCGGAGGGTATTATGACCGGTATCTTGAGCATGTACAGGAGGGGGCGATCTACCGGATTGCGCTTGCGTTTGATTTCCAGGTATTTCCTTCCCTGCCTGCGGATGACTGGGATATTCCGATTGACGGAATTATTACGCCGACCAGGACGATTCTGCGGTAAGAACACGGATAGATTGGAAAGGAGGGGCTTATGGAGGCACTTGAGGTAATCGGAAGAAGAGCGAAGGAAGCGGCGGCACGGCTGGGCCTTCTCGGACAGGAGGAGAAGGCGGCGGCCTTACGGGCGGCAGGAGAGGCCCTGCGCACGGCGGCAGAGGAGCTGCTTGCGGCGAATGAAGAGGATGTTGCGCGTGCCGTGGAGAAGGGAATGAGGGATTCGCTTGTTGACAGGCTGCGCCTGACGAGAGAGAGGATCGATTCGATGGCAGGCGGCCTGGATGAGATCGCGCTGCTTGAGGATCCCATCGGGGAAGTGATCAGTATGAAGAAGCGCCCGAACGGGCTGATGATAGGGCAGAAGAGGGTGCCGCTCGGCGTGGTCGGAATCATCTATGAATCCAGACCCAATGTCACGGCGGATGCCTTCGGGCTGTGCTTTAAGACGGGCAATGCGGCGATCCTGCGCGGCGGAAGCGATGCAATCAGCTCCAACCTTGGCATTACGCGCGTGCTTCAGGAATCTTTAAGGAAGTCCGGGCTCCCGGAATATGCCGTACAGCTGATTTCCGATACGGGAAGGGATACGGCGGCGCGCTTTATGAAGCTGAATCAGTATGTGGACGTTCTGATTCCCAGAGGCGGTGCCGGACTGATCCGGACGGTTGTAGAGAACAGCACCATCCCGGTGATAGAGACCGGGACAGGGAACTGCCATATCTATGTGGATGAGTCCGCTGATTATGAGATGGCGCTGAACATTATTGATAATGCCAAGACACAGCGGCTTGGAGTCTGCAATGCGTGTGAATCACTGGTTGTGCACAGTGCCGTTGCGGAAGAATTCCTCCCTCTGATCTATCAGAGACTGACCGAGAAGCAGATTATTTTCCGCGCGGATGAGCGCGCGAGAGCCATCGTTCCCGCCATGGAAGCGGCAACGGAAGAGGACTACGGGAAGGAATACTTGGACAGACTGATTTCTCTAAAGATTGTGGATTCATTCGACGAGGCAGTCGCGCATATCAACCGGTACAACACGGGACATTCCGAGGCGATTATCACGCAGAACTATGAGAATGCGATGAGATTTCTGGATGAGATTGACGCAGCCGCAGTCTATGTGAACGCTTCGACCCGCTTTACCGACGGAGGAGAATTTGGATTCGGGGCGGAGATCGGAATCAGTACGCAGAAGCTTCACGCGAGAGGGCCGATGGGACTTCTGGCGCTGACAACCACCAAGTACATCATATTCGGAAACGGGCAGATCCGGTAAGCGCCCGGCAATACAGAAACCAATCCGGGAAAAGGAGTTAAGGGTTATGACAAAGGAAATCTACGAAGAGATCATCGATACGTTGAACACGGAGGACGACGGACTGGCGGATTATCTGGAGATTAATTATGATGAGATGGATGAGCACGAGATCGCGCTCTGGTACGAGACCGTAACGGGAGATGCAATCGAAGAAGGCGAGAAGGAGGAGATGCACCGTCTTCTTCTGGATGCGGTGTATGAGATGGAAGAATCCGATATCGGGCAGCTTGTGCGGCTGTTGAAGAAGGCGAAGGGGAGATTTGCGAAGGTGTATGGGTGGTAAGAGAGGAGAGAGGACTTGAATGAACACAGAAGATCAGCTCAAAGGCAGACCTCTCGCAAATCTTAGAAATTCATAAGATATACGGCATTGGTTTATTGAAAACGGGGAGGGGACAAGGGAATAGGCTCCATTGTCCCCTCCTGCCTTAATATTGCTTTGTCACCGTGATTACATGCGCAAATCAGCATTCCAATCAAAAATTCTTCCGGTTGCCGGGTCGATTTCGAATTCATATTTTATGTTGTCAAAATAGAGTTCTCCTTCAAATCGGCCGCGGCCATCTTCATCTTCTACCCATATCTGTACGTCATCAGGATCTGAACCTGGCACTTTTTCAGAAACAAGCAGCTTAGCATCATCCAAAGAGATTTCGTTACCGCCAAGGATGTCAAGATATTCCTCATCTACTTCATAATCAGCACCGATGATTCGGCCGTCGGCAATCGCGACTTCAAAATCGTAGTCGCCATAATCGGTTTCAAACTCGATATCATGGATAGGAATTCCATTGTCGCCGTCCCTTTCATTCTTAATATTGTAAGCGTCTGTTTCAGGAACACCGGCATTATTAAGGGCAATAGCAAATGCATCTTCTGCTGAGACTTCACCATCTGAATTGTCTGAACTGTCGGTCTGAGTCCCACCAGAGGGGGAAGAAGCAGATTCGGGTGGGTTCGTCTGAGATTCTGAAGTTGTTGGTGTTTGATCTTGAGACGAACTGCCGGTAACAGTTTCGCCCGTCCAGTCATTGATACCGCCGAATTCCACGATATTGAGATATCCCAGATCCGCAAGTTTTTGCGAAGCCTGTTTGCTTCGATTTCCACTGCGGCAATATACGAAAATTAATTGTTCCTT
>CALWGS010000167.1 GCA_944380155.1 uncultured Lachnospiraceae bacterium | reverse complement strand
GGGTTCCGGAGGCAGAGGGGACAGAGTACGCGTGGAGACAGGCAGCGGAGTGAGGCCGCGGGCTTCGGGAGAGTCTTTAAGAAACGGGAGGATTTGGTATGGAGAAGAAACCGGATTATCTGGAATGTGAGAGCAGCAGGGTCTTTCGTCTTCTGATGCTGATCAGCGGACTGCTCGGCGCGTTTACCTACACGGTCAGAGGAAATGTGTTCTGCAACGCGCAGACCGGCAATATTCTGCTGCTCGGACTGGCTTTGGGAGACGGTGA
The DNA here is from genome assembly GCA_944380155.1 of uncultured Lachnospiraceae bacterium. Taxonomy (GTDB): domain Bacteria; phylum Bacillota; class Clostridia; order Lachnospirales; family Lachnospiraceae; genus Caccomorpha. The sequence continues at coordinate 35,250 of CALWGS010000167.1, read as the reverse complement.
ATGGGGGCGGGCAGCTTATCTTCTGATTCCCATTACCGCATACGGACTCGGAGCGGTGGTATCCGAATTCCTGCCGGTTCCGGTTAAGAAGGCCGGGAAGCTGCGGTGGGATACGCTGCTGGTCGGATTTGAGATTCTGGTTACCCTGCTGCTGGGATTTGTCCCGGATGACGCTCCCTATCAGATCTCTCAGGTGGCCGTCAATTTCATCTGCTCCATGCAGTATAATACCTTCCGCCAGGCGGAGGGAATTCCGATGGCAACGACCTTCTGCACCAATCACCTGCGCCAGGCCGGGGTCTTCCTGGTGAAGGGACTGAAAAAGAAGAACCGGGATTATCTGCTTCGGTTTCTGCGGCACAGCATGATGATTCTTCTGTTCGTGGCAGGCGCGGTCATCGGCGTGATCCTGTGCCGGTATTTTCAGGGAAGGGCAGTCTGGGGCGCATCGCTTCTGTATGTAATTGTCTTCCTGGATTTGCTGTATGCGGATCTGAAGAAAGAAAAAGGACAGTTAGGACGGGTACCGTCGGGACATTAAGGAATTGTAATATCAGACAGCTCTGTGTGAATGCAGCGGACATTTGCACAGGGCTGTTTTTTTGTCAAACGAATTCCTTTCGCGCGGGAAACAACGGGTCCGCGATGTATACGGCGGGTCAAACGGGGACATACTGATCGTAATCTTATGTGCAGGATTTGGATCATGGGATCCGGGAAGGGAGGCCGAGTATGTCGGAGCTTAGAGCAGAATTAAGAAACGGAGGGGAAACGGAATACGGCGCCGGGCAGCCGAAGATCAGCGTGATTATGCCGGTGTATAACGCGGCCGGATATCTTGATGAGGCCTTTCGTTCTGTTATGGCGCAGACCTATCCGAACTGGGAGCTGATTCTGGTGGACGATGCGTCCACCGACGGGAGCCGGGAATATCTTCAGGGGCTGGTGGAGCGAAGCGAACGGATCCCTTCGCTCCGCGGCAGAATCAAATTATGCCTGCAGGCCTGTAACAAAGGGCCTGCGGCGGCGAGAAATGCGGGAATCCGGGCTGCGGAGGGGAGATTTCTGGCCTATCTGGATGCCGACGATCTGTGGAGGGAGGATAAGTTGAGAAGGCAGCTGGAATTCATGCTGCGCGGCGGTTATGCGTTCAGTTTCACGGGATATGAATTCGCGGATCGGACAGGAAAGGGAAGAGGGAAGGTGGTTCACGTGCCGAAGCGGCTGACCTATCGGGAGGCGCTGGGAAATACAACCATTTCCACCATTACCGTCATGCTTGACAGGGAGCGGATTCCGGAGGGGCTGCTGATCATGCCGGAGACATCGCCCAGGGAGGATACGGCAACCTGGTGGCGGATCTTAAGAAGCGGATATGCCGCCTACGGAATGGATGAGGTTCTGTCCGTCTACCGAAGGCACCCGGATTCTCATTCCGCCAACAAATGGAAGGCGATTTACGGAACCTGGAAGACATACCGGCAGAACGAGGGAATGACGGTCTGGTCCGCGGGACGTTATTTTACGGGGTATGTGTTCCGGGCGGTCAAGAGAAGGGTGGGGAGAACGGTATGAGACAGCCGGGGCAGAGGCCGGTCTTGAGCGTGGCGGTTCCGGCTTATGATGTAGAGACCACCCTGGATGCCTGCATTTCCTCTCTGATTCTTCCGGAAGGGGAGAGGGAGGAGGTTGAGATCCTCATTGTGGATGACGGATCGGAGGATGCAACGCCGGTTCTTGCGAGCCGGTGGGAGGAGCGCTATCCCCGGTGTGTCCGCGTGATCCGCAAGCAAAACGGCGGGCACGGTTCGGCAGTCAACGCGGGAATCCGGGCCGCTGCGGGACGGTATTTCCGGGTCGTAGACGGGGATGACAGGGTGTATCCGCGGGAATTTCGATCCTTTGTCAGGAAGCTTCAGGGGCTGGACTGCGACGCTGTTGTGACGCGCTTCGCGATTGCGCGCAGGGGCAGACGGGGGAAGGTGGTACGTTCCTCGTATCCACTGCGCCTGGAATACGGGCGCAGCTATCCGTTCCGGCGAATCTGCGGACATGCCGGCAGGCATGCCTATTTCCGGATGCATGAGCTGACAATCCGGACGGCGCTCCTGCGGGAGCATTCCATCCGGATTCGGGAGCATTCCTTCTATGTTGATATGGAATACAGTCTGTACCCGGTTCCCTGGCTCCGGACGATCTGCATGCTTCCGGAATGTGTCTATCGGTATCAGACAGGCGGTGCGGGGCAGAGCGTGAGTCCGGAGAGCATGAGGAGGAACGCAGCTCAGCATGAGGCCGTGCTGAACGATCTGCTCACGTTTTATCGTGCGGAAGAGCAAAAGGGAACGCCGAAGGAAATCCTGCGGTACCTGGCAGGCGCGATCGCGCGGATGCACGCAAATCAAATCCGAATCGAGCTTGGCCGTCCGACAGGCGCGCGCAGCCGAAGCAGACTTCGTGCGCTTGAGCATCGGATCCGCAGAGAATATCCGCAGGTCTACCGCAGAATGCCCAAGGTCAGCGTCTGGCTCCTGAGACTGAGCGGGTATACCCTGTATCCGGCAGCCTGCCTGCTGCTGAGGCTGAGAGAGAGGACGTATCGGAAGGATGTATAGAAAGGCGGAAGTATGATACTGCAAAGATTGAGGCTGCCCGGAGAGAAGAGGACGCGGGCGCTGTACTGGCGGGCAAAGGGGGAGGTCCGATCCGAAGGGGAAAGCTTCCATGAGGAAATCCGGATGAGCGAGGGTTCCGTGCTCGGGCTGGATACCTATTTCAACAGCTTCTCCTGCGGGAAATGGAGCGATTATACGGAGGTAACATCCGTTTCCTTCCGAGTCCGGGGGAGGGGAAGGATCCGGGTGTCGCTGTATTATGCCTGTCTGAGAGGAGAACAAATCCGCCGAATCCGGGTGTTTGACGGCATTCTGGAGATCGGAACCCAAGAGGGGGACGCGACTGCTCCCGTGGGGCTTGCCGGATACCGGACGGGGAGCCTGTATGCCGTAATCCGGGCGCTGGAGCCGTCCGTTCTGGCGGGCGGGGGCTGGGAGACGGATGTGAGGCGGGAGAATCCGGTCCGTCTGGCCGCCGTGATCTGCACATACAGGAAGGAAGCGTATGTCAGAAGAAATCTGGCGGTGGTAAGGGAGCTGCTGAGGGACGGGGAGGGAGCGTTACAGGACGGGACGCTGTCGGCGGTCTGTATCGTGGATAACGGGAGAACCCTTGCGGATCCGGGCCTTCCGGGCCTTTCTCTGATCCCGAACCGGAATACGGGCGGCTCCGGGGGATTTGAACGGGGAATGAGGGAGATGGGAGACGGCGGATATACGCATCTTCTGCTGATGGATGATGACATTGTGATCGAACCGGAGGCCATCCGCAGGACCAGGGCTTTCCTGTCCTGTGAGAAGCCGGAATACCGGATGCGGCTGTTAGGAGGGGCAATGCTGCGGATGGATCAGCCGTACATCCAGCACGAGGCCGGCGGCGTGTGGAATCACGGGAGAATCCATTCCCTCCATCAGGGATATGACTTAAGGAGCCTGAAATTCGTGCTGAGGAATGAGCAAAGAGAGGACGGGAGGGCGCGGGCGGATTATGCGGCATGGTGGTACTGCTGCATTCCGGCGGCCTATGTCAGGAAGCACGGATATCCCATGCCGTTCTTTTATCACTGTGACGATATTGAATACAGCCTGCGCGGGAGATCGGAGCCGCTTTTCCTGAACGGGATTGCGGTCTGGCATGAGCCGTTTGAGAACAAGCGAAGCTCGGCGGCTGAGTATTATGATGTGAGAAATATGCTGTTTACGAACCGGCGGCACTGCCCGGAGTACGGAAGGAAGGAAGAGATCTTCGGGGTTCTGTACAAGGTGTACGCCAATCTGATCCGTTACCGGTACCGGGACGCCGGGCTGGTGCTGAGGGCGGTCAGAGATTTCAGAAGGGGAGAAACATGGTTGTCGGAGGTCGGGGCAGAGGCGCTGCATGAGGAGATTATACGAATGGGATACCGGATGAGGCCGATAGTGCAGGCCCGGGACAGAAGGAAGCTGACCGGGAAAGACTTATACCGGCGTCCGCGGGGACTGCGAAAATGCCGGAATCTTCTGACCCTGAACGGATATCTGCTTCCCGCGAAGCGGGGAGGCAGGAGGAGAATCCGGATCGGAGATGCGCCGGATCGGTATTACCGGGTGAAGGAAGCCGTGCTGTACGACCCGGATACCGGGAAGGGATTCGTGGTCAGGAGGAGCCGTCTGAAGGCGGTCAGATATCTGCTGCAGACTGCGGCGGTGCTGATCCGATATGACCCGGTGATTGGAAGACTCTGGGACGCGATCCGCTACCCGAAGGCCTGGTCGATCCGTTCCGATTGGACGGCGCATGTGAGAATTTTTGGACGGCGGATTCTGGCGTTCCTCGGCTTAAGCCGGCTGAACCCCGCCATGGCCGCAATCGAAGCGCTCAAGGACAGGCATTCGGGGGAGCGGTGCTTCATTGTGGGAACCGGGGCAAGCCTTCGCTATCAGGATCTGGAGAGACTTCGCGGTGAGATTACCTTCAGCATGAACAGCATCCTTCTGGCCTATCCGAATACCACCTGGAGACCGACCTATTATGCCGTTGCCGACTATTACGGATATGAACAGGATCTGAAGGATTATATGGGAGAGAACTGGGGAGACTACTGCCGGAGAGAGCTCCTTCTGCATCACAGGGTCAGGCCGGCCAGGCCCTGCGGAAGGGAGATTTATTTCCTGATTCATCACGGCAACCACACGAAAAGCAGAAGGAAGAGGAGGCGGTTTAGGCAGGAGGAGAACATCGCAGTTTGTATCTATGACTGCTTCACCGTCACAAATATGCTCCTGGACATCGCATTGTATATGGGATTTACCGAAATCTATCTGCTGGGGGTGGACTGTAACTATGAGCAGGAGAAGAAGCACATCGAAGAGACCCCCGCGGATCAGCGGCGCATACGGGAGCCGGATTATCTGCTGCCGAGGACGGATCTGATGGAAGAGGGGTACCGGGTCCTACAGCGCATGGCGGAAAAGAAAAAGGCGGTGATTCGCAACGCCACGCGGGGCGGCAGTCTGGAAGTATTTCCCAGGGTCCGGCTGGAGGAGATTGTCGGGAAGGAAGGAGAATCCGAATGAATTCCGTTGAATATAAGAAACCCGTTGTGATTGCGGAGGCGGGATGCAATCACAAGGGAGAGATGGAGATTGCAAAAGAGCTGATCCGGACGGCTGCTCTGTGCCGGGCCGATGTGATTAAATTCCAGAAACGGTGTAACAGAGAGCTTCTGACCGGGGAACAATACGACGCGCCCCATCCCAATCCCGTCCATGCCTACGGGGAAACCTACGGTGAGCACAGAGAATATCTGGAATTTGACTTGTCCGAGCATGAAGAGCTGAAGCGGTACTGCGAGGAATTGGGCATCACATACAGCACATCGGTATGGGATCTGACCTCCGCGAAGGAAATCGCCTCCCTGGAGCCGAAATTCATCAAGATTCCCTCAGCATGCAACAATCATAAGCAAATGCTTGACTGGCTGTGCGATCATTATCCGGGAGAGATTCACGTATCTCTCGGGATGACAACCCGCGCGGAGGAAGAAGCGCTGATGGAGCTGTTCGAGAGGAAGGGAAGGAACCGGGATCTGGTTCTGTATGTCTGTACATCCGGTTATCCGGTTCCCTTCCCGGATGTCTGCCTGCTTGAGATTGAGCGCGTCCGGGAGGCGTACGGAAGCCGGATTAAGGATGTTGCCTTCTCCGGGCATCACCTTGGCATCGCGGTAGATATTGCTGCCTATACCCTGGGAGCGTCCATCATCGAACGCCATTATACGCTTGACAGAACCTGGAAAGGAACGGATCATGCCGCATCTTTGGAGGCGGACGGAATCCGAAAGCTGAAGCGAAATCTGACGGCGGTTTATGAGGCTTTGAACGTAAAGAGCAGGGAAATCCTCGCAATCGAAGAGGAGCAGCGAAGAAAGCTGAAATATCGGCATCATTGAAGAAAATGTTGAAGGCAATGATAGAAGGAAAGGGGATAAGACGGCCATGAATGTTGCGTTTATTCCTGTCAGGGGAGGAAGCAAATCCATTCCGGAGAAGAACCGGAAGGAATTCTGCGGCAGGCCGCTGGTATACTGGGCGGCCCGGGCGGCATCCGAATGTGAGGGGATTGACGCGGTCTACGTCGCCACGGACAGCGCACGCATCCGGGAAGAGGTAGAGCGCTTCGGCCTGAAAAAGGTAAGGGTCATCGGAAGGAGCGCCGAGACTGCGACCGATACTGCCGCGACGGAATCTGCCATGCTGGAATTCGCCGGGGCCTGTGAGTTCGATACCATCCTCCTGATTCAGGCAACCTCCCCGCTGCTAAGAGCAGAGGATCTGCAGGAGGGACTGCGGGTGTATGGACTTCCGGATACAGACAGCGTGCTGTCCGTGGTCCGGCAGAAACGGGTTTGGTGGAAAGAGGATGAGAACGGGTATCTCCTGCCGCAGAATTATGATTACCGGAAGCGCCCGAGAAGGCAGGAATTCGAGGGCTTTCTCGCAGAGAACGGGGCATTCTACATCACCGGACGAGACAGCCTGCTGCGCAGCGGATGCCGGATCTCGGGGCGGATCCGGGCCTGCGAGATGCCCGCGGATTCCTATCTGGAGCTGGATGAGCCTTCGGACTGGGCCGTTATGGAAATGCTTCTGCGGCGCAGACTGAGCCGGGGAAATGGGGAGTCCGAGCCGTCAGGACGAAGCGATCCGGGGCCGATTAGACTGGCTGCCTCGGACTGCGACGGAGTCCTGACGGACGGAGGAATGTATTATTCCGGCAGCGGGGATGAGATGAAGAAGTTCAACGCCCTGGACGGCATGGGATTCGAGCTTCTGCGGCAATGCGGAATCAGGACGGCCATCATTACCGGAGAAGATCATCCGCTGCTGATCAGACGGGCAAAGAAGCTGGGAGTTGATGATCTGATCCTGGGAGAGAGGGATAAGCTGGGCGCACTGAAGCGCCTCTGTGCGAAATATGGGATTTCTCTGAAGGAGACCGCTTATATCGGGGATGATATCTTTGATATTCCGGCCCTGGAAGCCTGTGGATTCGCCTGCGCTCCAAGAAGCGCGCCGGATGAGGTGAAGGAACGGGCGGACTATGTGACGGAGAGAACGGGCGGAGAGGGGTGCTTTCGGGAAATGGCCGACAGAATTAGAAAGAGGTTGTTATGAAGATTAAGAAGTTTTTAAGAAGCAATCGGCTGAGCAGATATCCCTATCTGGTTCTCTATCATATCAGATACTACGGAGTGAGGGCGGCGGTGCTTAAGATATGCCTCCGCCTGTTCGGGGAGCGGACAGAGTATGAATCCGGGGCGCCGGGTACTGCGGGAGAAAGGGGAGGAGGAAGAGAAAGGCGAAAGCCCTCTTTCTTTCCCATCAATAATCAGTCCTATAAGCTGCCGGATCTGCTGCTTGAGTCCGAAGAACCCAAGACCTTCGAGATCCTGTCCTGTGCATTTCGCAGGCACGAACCGGGCAAGGGACTGACCGGCGGGCCGAACGGAGTTCTGGCGTGCGAAAGAGAGGTGTTCGGCAATCTCTACCACGGCATGCGGATGCGGTATCTGTTCCACAGCGTGGATGTAGAATATCCCGAGCATCTCGAACGGGCGCTGAAAGGCCTCTCCTTCATGGTTCGGATCAATTTCTACGCGGCTTATTACCTGGAATACTGCATCAACTCCTGGAGCCGCTTAAGCAGAAGGACGGATTTTTTATTCGTATGCCATGATTTGGGATTCGCCTATGGCGCTTACTTAAGAAAATGCAGGTACGTTCTGGTATGGCACGCGCAGGGCTCCATGGTTCACGAAAGAGAGAGCTTCGGAGAGCGGCTGTCGGATCGGGACCGGCATATGTTAAACCGCCTGGAGGAGATTGTGCTGGGACATGCCGAAGCCGTCTACTTCCCAAGCAGAGGGGCGAAGGATTCTTACCTTGCGACAACTCATATTGATACGGCCCGGGTGAACTTCGCCGAACAGCCGCTCTACAACACCATCCCGGATGCTCCGGAGCAGCTTGACAGAGAGGCACTGCTTAAGAAATTGCCCCTCTTGGAGATTGACCGCAGCCGGACGGATGTCTTCTTAAGTGTCGGCGATTTCAGCGAGAACAAGGGGGTGGACAGAATTCCGGAGATTTTAAATGCATATGCCCGGGAGAGCGGCCGGGAGATCTACTGGATTGCCATTGGAAGCAGACATAAGGCCGGAATCTATGAACGTTTGCTGCAAGAACAGGAGAACTGGAGCTTCCGGGCTACTCTGATCGGGGAGAGAGTCGATCACGATACCCTGCTGGCGCTGATGGACTATACGGATTATTACATCATGATGCAGAGGCACTCCATCTTCGATCTGTCCACCCTGGAGGCGATGAGAGCCGGAAAAGCACTGGTTCTCTCAGCTGTCGGAGGCAATCTTGAGGTGAACCGGAGACAGAACGTGATTCTGATGGAAGACGACCGTGCTCCGGCCATCGCAAGGCTGAAGCGCGAGGATAAGAAGGAGCTTGGCAGGCGAAACCGTCAGGTCTTCGAGGAATATTTCTCCAAGGCGTGCTTCTTTCGGGAATATTCGCGGATGATAGACCGGCATGTTATGGAGGCGGGAGTGGTATTCAACCGCGGATCCGAGCTGAACCGGAGAAACCTCTCCCGCTTCCGGCAGGCATACCGGGGCAGGCGCGCGGTCATCTGCGGCGCGGGAAGGAGTCTGGAGGCCTGTTCCGGCAATGACAGGGAGGCCGTCTACTTCGCTCTGAACCGGGCCCTCTTCTACGATAAGATTCATTTCGATTTCCTGTTCATGCAGGACTACCCGAGAAATCAGCCGTACACCATGGAGGACTATAATCGTTACCCGTGCCGGAAATTCTACGGAATCATCACCAATCCGGGTACAGTCAGCATGGGACTGAAACTGGACTCCCTGGAGGGGCAGCAGGATATCACCTATTATGAGCTTGCGCCCATGTGGTATGATCCGAGGGTGAATCCGATCCGCTTCCGTCTGGATGAGGAGTGTGTACTGGATGCGAAATCCGTAGCATTCAGCGCGATTCAGTTCGCGGTCTTTGCCGGATTCCGGGAAATTATCCTGTACGGAATCGACTTCTCCGAGTTGAATTACGGAGGAATCGACAACCCCAACCGCTACGCGGAGGGCGTTGCCGGGAACCTGATCGCCTTCAAACGGGCTGTCAGGGATCAGTATCCGGAGATCCGATTTACGTTTGGCGCCACGGAGAATCCGGAATTGAGGGAAGCATTCCGGGCCATTGACGGGGCAGGAGAACGGGGGACGGAACGGAAGGAAGCCAAAGAAAAAGAGGCAGAGAGGCCGGAACCGGAACGGAAGCAGGCCGAAGGGCCGGGAGCAGGAGGTCAGAGGGCAAAACGGCGGAAGACGGGACGATAGGAGGGAACGTCTCCGGCATACTTTCAATTAAGGAGGAGCGTATGAATATCTGGCGCATAAGACTGAAGCAGCTGCTTCATTACAAGGACCTGCTCCGTCATCTTGTCCGGCGCGACATCCGGCTTAAATACCGCAGAAGCGTTCTCGGATATCTGTGGAGCGTCCTGGATCCCCTGCTCGTCATGATTGTCATGACAATCGTATTCTCCACCATGTTCCGCAGAAATATCACCAACTTCCCGGTCTATCTCTTCACCGGGCAGCTGCTGTTTCAATACATGAGGACAGCAACCAATCAGGCCATGAATTCCATTGTCGGCAACGGGGCATTAATCAAAAAGGCGTACGTCCCGAAATACATCTTCTGCTTCGCCAAGGTCACAAGCACTCTGGTGGACTTTGTCTTCAATCTGGCAGCCCTGGTGCTTGTGATGCTGGTAACCGGAGCGCCGTTTCGCTGGATCAACCTGCTGTTTCCTCTTGTCATTTTACAGCTTTACCTCTTTTGCCTGGGCCTTGGAATGTTCCTGGCGCAGGCCAATGTATTCTTCAAGGATGTCCAGTATATCTACCACGCGGTGACAACCGCGTGGATGTATCTGACTCCCATCTTCTACCCCATTGAGTCCCTCCCGGAAGGGGTTCAGTGGGCGATTTCCCATTTGAATCCGATGTATTTCTATATCCGGTAGTTCCGGGATCTGATCTACACAGGAACACTGCCGGATCCGTTCTATGTCATCGGCGGGTGTGCGGCGGCCGGGATCGTTCTGATCCTTGGAGTGTGGAGCTTCCTGAAGAATCAGGATCGGTTTATTCTGCATATCTGATCGGCGCGGGCTTCATGCAGTGGTATGCAGCAGGAAGGAGAGGACAGCACGGAAAATGCGATTAAGATTGACGTCAACAACGTCACCATCCGGTTCAACCTTGCGAACCAGAAGGTGGACAACCTGAAGGAATACGTCATCAAAATGGTAAAGAAGGAGCTGATGTTCCAGGAGTTCCTGGCGGTGAAGAATGTGAGCTTCCAGGTCCGCGCGGGCGAGGCCTGGGGAATCATCGGCAGGAACGGATCGGGGAAGTCTACGCTGTTAAAGGCGGTGAGCGGGATTATTAAGCCGTACCGGGGAAGCATCCGGGTGAACGGAAGCGTTGCGCCGCTGATTGAGCTGGGAGCGGGCTTTGACAGCAACATGACGGCCAGAGAGAACATCTACCTGAACGGATGCGTGCTGGGGCATACGGATAAGTACATGAAGGAGCATTTTGATGAGATTGTGGACTTCGCGGAGCTGTGGGATTTCCTGGATTCTCCGATCAAGAACTATTCCTCCGGTATGAAAGCGAGGCTGGGATTCGCGGTTGCGACCATGGTGAGGCCGGAGATTCTGATTGTGGATGAGATCCTGTCGGTGGGGGATTATCAGTTCCGGAAGAAGTGCGAGGAGAGGATGAATGAGATGCTGAGCGGCGGGACGACGCTGCTGTATGTGTCTCATTCGATGGAAGAGGTCAAGCGGCTGTGCGATCATGCGGTGTGGATGGAGAAGGGGGAGGCCGTGATGATGGGGGATGCGAGAGAGGTGTGTGAGGCGTATCTGGCGGACGCAAAAGGGGAAAAAGGGAAGAAATAAGAGAAAAAAGGAATGTACGAAGCGAAGACTTAGGGGAAGAATCCAAGCTTGACTGCCTGAACGCTTCATGGTAAAGTGAAGTCATGATAGGCAGGAGAGGGAAGATGATATGGGTATATATTTAAATGGTACAAGCGCATATGGATTATTCCGCAGAGAGTCGGAGGCAATGTATTTTGTAGATAAGACAGAGATCCTTTCTGAGCTTGTGCCGCTGGTAGGAGCAGGGACGGACGAGTCTGAGGAGCTTGATCGGAATCAGGGGAAGGGGCAGAGGTATGTGGCGATTACCAGGCCCAGGCGCTTTGGGAAGACGGTGATGGCCAATATGATTGCCTCCTATTTCGGAAAAGGAATAGACAGCAGAAGGACGTTCTCCAGACTGAAGGCGGCAGGGTATGACTGGTTTGAGAAGCATTTGAACCGACATAATGTGATTCATATCATGTTTCATGAGATGCCGGATGAGAGGATTGGGTATGACGGGTATATCAATCGGATCAAGGCAGGGCTCATGGATGATTTGGCAATGGCTTACCCGAGCGTGAGAATCCGGGAGACGGATGCAGTGTGGGATGTGCTGACAAAGGTGTACGAATACTGCGGCGGCGAAACCTTTATTTTTGTGCTTGACGAATGGGATTTTATTTATCATCAGGATTTTGTTACGGATAGGGAGAAGGAGAGCTTTACGAAGTTCTTGAGCAATCTTCTAAAGGATAAGGCCTATGTGGAGATGGCTTATATGACCGGAATTCTGCCGATTGCCAAGTATTCGAGCGGGTCGGAGCTGAATATGTTCTGTGAATATACCATGGTGACGGAGGAACGGTACGGCGGGTATTTTGGATTCACAGACTGCGAAGTGGATGAGCTCTACGCCCGGTATCTGAAGCGGAATACCGCCAGCCGGGAGGTTACGCGGGAGGGGTTGCGTATCTGGTATGACGGATACCATACCAAGTCAGGGGAGCGGGTGTATAATCCCCGGTCTGTCGTGTTAGCTCTTGAAAATAATAATTTGGGGAATTACTGGACCAGTTCAGGACCGTATGATGAGTTGTTCTCTTATATAGGAGCAAATGTAGATCAGGTTAAGGAGGATGTGGGGCTTTTGCTTTCCGAGATTCCGGTGCCCGCAAAGGTTCGGGAGTATGCGGCTACATCCATGGAATTAAAGACACGGGATGAGATTTTTTCCGCCATGGTGGTCTATGGATTTCTGAATTATGAAAACGGATGTGTATCCATTCCAAACAAGGAACTGATGGATCAGTTTGCGGAGATGGCGCAGAAGGAAGCGTCTCTGGGGAATGTATACCGGCTCACCAGAGAATCCGGGCGGATGCTGGCAGCGACGAAGGCCGGGGATACCAAAACGATGACGGAGATTCTGCAGTTTGTTCATAATACGGAAAGTCCGCTTCTGGCCTATAACAATGAGGCGGAGCTGGCATCCATCGTGAAGCTGGTTTACTTACAGGCGCGGGATCACTACCGGATTGAGCGGGAGGACAAGGCGGGTGTGGGATATGTGGACTTTATCTTCTATCCGTTTGTCAAGAGTGATGATGCCATTATTATTGAGCTGAAGGTGAATCACACGGCGGAAGAGGCCGTCCGACAGATTAAGGAGCGTCAGTATGCACTGCGCTTTGAGGGAAAGCTCGGCGAGAATCCGGAATATACAGGGCGCGTTCTGGGCGTAGGAATTGCCTATAATAAAGAGAACGAGAGTAAACGGCATGAATGCAGGGTAGAGGTGCTGCGGGAGAGGCTGTGACAGTTCTGGTCTGTGTATTGCCGCGAAGAGGCTGATACCGTTCCCCGCGCATTTTTTCCATCTACCCCCTTTACAAGCGCCCGGTTCTATGCTATGATATGCCTTGTGTTAAGCTCCGATACCCAGAATGCGGACGCTCCGCCCCATTCCTGGTATCCGGTGAGAGATAAGAGATTTATGAAGGAGGACTAATCACATGGTTAGAAAAGAGAAGAAGCAGGAGATTATTGCCGCGTACGGGAGAACTCCTCAGGATACGGGATCGCCGGAGGTTCAGATTGCTCTGTTGACGGAGAGAATTACCGAGCTGACCGAGCATCTTAAGAACAATAAGAAGGATCATCATTCCAGAAGGGGTCTTCTGAAGATGGTTGGACAGAGAAGGAATCTTCTTGAGTACTTAAAGAGAACCAATCTTGAGTCCTATCGTGCATTAATCGAGCGTCTTGGCTTAAGAAAGTAATAAGTACACTGGCTTTGGAAGGCTGCCGCATTAGCGGCAGCCTTTTGTGCATTTCGTGTGTGATTGTGTGAAACTGAGGTGTGTATGATGTACGAAAAACCAATTTCTTCGGCGGTGATTGCAAGGCTGCCGAGGTATTACCGCTATCTCGGGGAGCTTCTGGAGAATGATGTTGTCCGGATCTCATCGAAGGAGCTGAGTGAAAAGATGCAGGTTACGGCATCGCAGATCAGGCAGGATTTGAATCATTTCGGAGGGTTCGGGCAGCAGGGGTACGGGTACAATGTGGAGTATCTCTACACGGAGATCGGCAAGATCCTCGGACTGGATCGAAAGTATCACATGATTATTGTCGGCGCCGGCAATCTCGGACAGGCCATAGCCAATTACGCGGATTTTGAGCGGCGCGGGTTCTATATTAAGGGAATTTTTGATGTGAATCCGGAGCTTGCCGGGAAGATGATCCGGGGGGTTGAGGTACGTCCGGCGCGGGAGCTGGAGAGTTTTATCCGGGAGAATCCCGTGCATATCGCGGCCCTGACTATCCCAAAGGAGAATGCGCCGCGTGTGGCGGCGGATCTGGCAAGGTGGGGGGTACGCGCGATCTGGAATTTCGTGCCCGCGGATCTGAGTCTTCCGAAGGAGGTTCTGGTGGAGAATGTACATTTAACGGAGAGTCTGATGCGCCTGTCTTATAACCTGCGGGCCAGGGACGAGGCAGAGGAGCGGAGAAAGGCGGAGCAGTCGAACGGGATATGATAGCAGGAGTGGGAACCGATCTGGTTGAGATTGCAAGAGTGCTTAAGGCATGCGAGAGGCAGGCGTTTCTCCGCCGTGTCTATACAGAGCGGGAGAGAGCGCTGATTGAGAACGATACCCGTAAGGCGGCGGATAATTTCGCCGTGAAGGAGGCGGTGGCCAAGGTGTTCGGCACAGGATTCTCCTCGTTCGGTCCGGCTGAAATTGAGGTGCTGCGGGATGGGAGGGGGAAGCCGTATGTGGTACTTCTGGGCGGCGCGAAGGAGCTTGCGGATCGGCTTGGAATCGAACGGATTCATGTGTCCATTACGAATACCAGGGAGCTTGCGGCCGCGTTCGCAGTTGGCGAGACGTGAGGAAGGCAGCGGAAAGTGAGGCAATATGGAACGAATTGTAAATGCGGCTCAGATGAAGGCGATCGATACCTTCAGTATCCGGGAAGTCGGAATTCCATCCCTCGTCCTGATGGAGCGGGCCGCGATGGCGGTGGCTGACTGCGCGGAGGAGTACTTGCAGGAGGAGCGAAGCAGCGTCCGGACTCAGCAGACGCAGTGCCCGGACCAGACGAACCTTGTCCGGACGGCTGCGGGCCGAACGGCCACAGACCGAATGGCCAAGACGGCCACGGCCAAGATGGCCGTTGTATGCGGATACGGAAATAACGGCGGGGACGGCGTTGCGGCGGCTCGGATACTGGCTTATCGGGGACTTCCGGTTGATATTTATCTGATTGGAGATTCGAATAAGGCCACACAGGAGGTTCGTGCGCAGCTTGAGATTGCGGAAAGGTCCGGAATCTCAGTCCGGACTTTCGGGAACGAAACCTCGTTTGCGGCATATACTGTAATCATCGATGCAATTTTCGGAATCGGACTTGCGCGCCCGGTAGAAGGACTGTACGCGCAGGCCGTCGAACGGATCAATGAGTCCGGCGCGTATGTGATTGCCGCGGATATCGCGTCCGGAGTCAGCGCGGATGACGGTGCGGTGCTGGGGACGGCAGTGCGGGCAGATGTGACGGTGACGTTCGGTTATCGCAAGCTCGGACAGCTGCTCTATCCGGGCGCGGAGTATACCGGACGGCTGATCGCCGCGGATATCGGCTTCCCGCCGTTTGCCGTAAGCAGGGTATGCGGCGGGGAGCGGGAAGGGTATGCGGTGCTTGGGACAGAGGACGCCGGTCTTCTTCCCGCGCGGTATGCCGATTCCAACAAGGGAAGCTACGGCAGGGTTCTGATCTGCGCGGGGTCCGCGTCCGTGTGCGGAGCGGCCTATCTGTCCGCCGCGGCGGCGTACCATACGGGGGCCGGGCTGGTCCGGATTCTGACGGAGAAGGCCAATTACACGGCGCTTGCGGGACTGCTGCCGGAAGCGCTTCTGACCTGTTATGAGGAAGAGCGTCTGGCGGCGGGGGATCCGGGTTCGCTTGCGCTCGTCCGGGAGGCGGCGGACTGGTGTGATGTGGCCGTGCTCGGGCCGGGAATCGGAACCGGACGAAGCGGGGAGGTTCTGACGGATATCGTTCTGGAACGGCTTGCGTATCGGAATGCCGGAGCGGGAAAGGAAGGAATCCGGCGGGCCTGCGTAGCGGATGCGGATGCTTTGAATCTTTTGTCCGGGAGACTGGGAGAGGGGGCAGGTGCGTCCGAAAGAATTGCACAGCTTGCCCGTCTGCTGCCCGAGTCCACCGTGATCACGCCCCACCCGAAGGAATTATCCAGGCTCCTTGGGATGCCGGTATCGAAGATTCGCGAAAGCATTACGGATGTGGCGGATCTGTGTACCGCAGACAATGACCTGATCTATGTCCTGAAGGATGCCAGAACGATTACGGCCTGGCGGAGAATGCGCCTGGTGAATACCGCCGGAAATGAGGGAATGGCGACCGGGGGGAGCGGAGATGTTCTGACCGGGATCATAGCGGCGCTGATCGCCGGAGGCTGCAAACCGTTCGAGGCTGCGGGGCTTGGCGTATATCTTCACGCCCGCGCCGGGGACGCGGCGGCGAAGGAACTGTCCGGACGGTATATGACGGCCGGTGATATGATACGATACCTGTCCGGCGTTCTCAAAGAATCGCAGATGTACAAAGAAGGAGAAAGACGGCAATGACTGGTGAAGAAGAGATCACGCAAAGAGTCGCTGTCCTCATTGATCTGAGGGCGATTCGTGAAAATATAGCGGAAGAGAAGAAGATAATTGCTCCCGGAACCGGGATCTGCGCAGTGGTGAAGGCGGATGCCTACGGCCACGGCGCCGTACCGGTCGCGAAGGCACTTTCGAAGGACGGGATTGCCATGTTCGCCGTGGCGATTCCGGAGGAAGGGGCAGAGCTTCGGAAAGCAGGGACTCAAGAGCCGATTCTGCTGCTGGGCTATACGGCTCCGCAGCAGTATGAGATGTTGTTCGACTATGATCTCACCCCGACCCTGTTCCAATACGAAAGGGCCCGTGAGCTCAATGAAATGGCAGCCAAGAGGAAGACAAGAAAGAAGATTCATATTAAGCTTGATACCGGAATGGGCCGGATTGGATACGCGGATACGGAAGAATCCGCGGAGGAGATCCGAAGAATTCACGCGCTGCCGAATCTGGAGATCGAAGGGGTGTTCACTCATTTCGCCAGGGCGGACGAGACGGATAAGGAACCGGCAAGGAGACAGCTTACCAGGTATCTGAACTTTATTGGGATGCTGAAGGACAGGGGAATTCAGGTTCCGATCCGGCATGCTTCCAACAGCGCCGGAATCATTGATCTGCCGGAGGCAAATCTGGATATGGTCAGGAGCGGGATCGCGACGTATGGGCTGTATCCGTCGGAGGAAGTGGACCAAAGCAGGCTCCCTTTGCGGCCTGCGATGGAATTCAAGACGCATATCTCTTATGTTAAGACCCTGCCGCCCGGCTGTCAGATCAGCTACGGCGGGATCTACGAGACGGTCAGGGAGACGCGCATTGCAACGATACCGGTCGGCTATGCGGACGGATATCCGCGCAGCCTTTCGAACCGCGGCAGCGTGCTGATTCACGGGAAATACGCCCCCATCCGTGGGAGAATCTGCATGGATCAGTTCATGGTGGACGTAACGCAGATACCGGAGGCGAAGCAGGGAGATACGGTCACGCTCTTTGGATGGGATCACGGACAGTTCCTGTCCGTGGAGAAGGTGGCAGAGCTGGCCGGATCCTTCCACTATGAATTCGTATGCGGCATCGCCAGGAGGGTACCAAGGATCTATCTGGCGTAACCGGAGTCCGTCCGGGAGCGGAAATCGGAAAGGCGCAGACATTTTATGGAATATACTTGAGAAAAATGGGCAAGATAACAGATAATAGATCGGGCATTCGCAAAAGGATGAATGCGCCGGCACACAAGTATAACCGTAAAATGGAGCGTGAGACAATGGTAATCAAGCGAGGAGATATCTTTTATGCGGACCTGCGCCCTGTGGTAGGATCGGAACAGGGGGGCGTAAGGCCCGTGCTGATTATACAGAACGATACCGGCAACCGGCACAGTCCAACCGTGATCTGTGCGGCGATTACATCGAAGATGAATAAGGCGAAGCTGCCGACTCATGTAGAGATTGAGGCGGAGCAGTACGGAATTGTGAAGGATTCCGTGATCTTGCTCGAGCAGGTCAGGACGATTGACAAGACCAGGCTGAAGGAACGGGTCTGTCATCTGGATCAGGATATCTTAAGGCGTATCAACCGGGCGCTGATTGTCAGCCTTGCGCTCGAGGATACATAACCATACCAAGAAAGCGAGCGCATACTGTGTTGTATGCGCCCGTCTGCGTATAATAGGGTGGGAGTAGAAAGTGTTATACACTATCCACGTTTACTATACAAAAGAAATGTGGATAAAGTGTGTTCGATTCATAAAAATTCCTTGAAAAAAAGCCCCGCTTTCCGATCAGGGGGCTTTTATCTATAATATATAATTGGGGGAGGAGTAAAGAGTGAAATAAAATCCATTTGATTTCACTTCACTTTCATGAGGTAGTATAGCCGATAAATGTTAGAAAACTATGACTGGAATAAAAATTTTCTGTGAATAAATTATGGCATAAGTGCGTCTTGCAAGTTCCCGCGGTTTCAACTATAATAAGAAGCGATAAGACAAAGGCAATGCTGATTATGGGAACAGAAGGGACGGGGTATGAGACAGGACATGAATTATATGCTGCTGGCAGAGACTGCGCTGTTAGCGGGAGAGATTATGCTGGTAAGCGGCGCGGAGACCTACCGGGTGGAGGATACGGCAGGGCGGATTCTCAAGACCTCCGGACTGGAACGGGCGGAAGCATTTGTAGTATCTACGGGGATTTTTGTTACTTTATCGGATCCGCAGATTAATCCAATCAGTATGGTTCGCCGCGTGGGAGAGAAGAATACGAATCTCGGTAATATTTCTGAGACGAACGAGATCTCGAGAAGGTACTGCAGCGGGCAGATCAGTCTTGAGGAGGCATACAGAGGCATCTGCGAGATTGTTGACAGGAAGCGGTATCCGGAGTGGCTCCGGAGTCTGTGTACGATCCTGTCAACCTTTTTCTTCTGTATTATACTGGGAGGAGGAGTCATGGAAAGCGTGCTGTCCATGATCAATGGAGCCTTCATCGTATTCTGGGATAACGCCCTGAGAAGGGCGAGGACGAAGACCTTTCTTCAGAATGTGCTCTCCTCTTTATTCATTGCCTGCTTCAGCACGATTCTGGCTGCGTTCTCCGGGAACCGGCTGGATTCCGAGCCCATGATAGCGGGCTCCATTATGCCGCTTCTGCCAGGGGTCGCGATTACTAACGCGATTCGCGATACTCTGCAGGGGGATTATGTATCCGGCGGCGGACGGATTATTGAAGCATTTGTTATTGCGCTGTCCATCGCGGTTGGAATCGGAGCGGGACTGGCGTTGGGTGATATGATGGCGGGAGGGATCGGGATATGAGTCTTCTGGTTCAGACGGTGGGAGCTTTCTTTGCGGTGCTGGCTCTCTCTGTTACCATCGGTGTTCCGAAGAAGTATCTGCTGTACTCCGGAGTGACAGGTGCAGCGGGATGGTTTTTGTATCTGGCCATGATGGAAGCGGGCTTGAGGGAATTCCTTGCCATGTTCCTGGCTACGGTGGTCGTGGCGCTCGCTTCGAATATCTTCGCCCGGATCCTGAAGGCTCCGGTGTCGATTTACCTGATTCCCGGCATCCTGCCGCTGGTTCCGGGACTTGGAATGTATCGGACGGTGTATTATATTATCAACCAGGATAACAGCATGGCGGGATATTATTTTTCGAATACCATGCAGATCGCGGGAATGATTGCGCTGGCAATCTTCTTTATTGATACCTTCTTCCGTATGGTGAAGAGAAAATGACAGAGAGGGCACGGGAAGTATGAGAATTGCAGTGATCGGGGTTGGGAAGCTGAAAGAGAAGTATTTTGTGATGGCAGTGGAGGAATATGCGAAGCGCCTCGCGAGGTACTGCAAGCTTGAGATGATGGAGACGGCGGATGAGAAGACGCCGGACGGCGCTTCCGCCGCAGAAGAGGAGAGGATTAAGAGAGTGGAAGGGGAACGGATTCTGAGGGCGCTGAAGGCAGAGGATTGCGTCATTGCCCTGGCCATTCAGGGAGAGGCTCCTTCCTCGGAGGAGCTTGCCGTGAAGCTTGAGCAGCTCTCCTTTCTCGGCAGAAGAATTGTCTTCGTAATCGGGGGATCGCTCGGACTTCATGACAGCGTGCTTGCACGCGCGGATCTGCGGCTCAGCTTCTCAAGAATGACCTTTCCGCATCAGCTGATGCGTGTGATCCTGCTGGAGCAGATCTATCGGAGCTTTCGGATCACGAAGGGAGAGCCGTATCACAAGTAAGAGCCTGTGATCAGGTGAGCAGCCCCCGGATGAGAATGACCGCAGGAATGGTTAAGATACTGACGAGCGTGGTCAGGGTGAAGATGTTCGAGGCGGCATTCACATCCTTGCCGTAGGACGCGGCGAAGAGCACGCTTAAGGAGGCGGTCGGGCAGGCCGAGACAATCAGCAGCACCGTCAGCAGCGTATCATCGAACGGAAGGAAGAGAAAGACCCCTAAGACCGCAAGCGGGACCAGCAGGCACCGGATCAGGGTGATATAATAGACGCGGGGGCGTTTCAGAGCCTTCAGGATGTCGCTCTGTGCGATATACATCCCGGATACGATCATCGCAAGCGGGGTATTCATCGATGCGATATAATCGATCGTGGTTCTGACGGGAGAGGGGAACTTAATCGGAAGGAAATAGCAGAGAAGTCCCACGGCAATGGAGATCATGGTCGGGGTCAGGAACGGCTTGAGGGAAGCGGCCAGACGGGAGGCGGTAAGGGGCTCCTTCTTCCCGGCAGCCTGTCTGCCGTTCATTAAGAAGATGCCGTAGGTCCACACTACGATGTGGAATACCGTCAGATAGGTATTGCAGTAGAAGACTCCGAGTTCGCCGAAGACCGCGTCGATCAAGGGAATGGCCATGAAGCCGCAGTTGGTGAACAGAATGCAGAAGCGTTCCAGACGGAGGTTGTCGGTCCGGCCGATTCGCGCAAGCTGAGAGATCACGCCGCCGATCAGCATACTTAAGGCAGAAAGCGCGAAGCCGATCAGCATATTTCTCGCAAGGGCGGGGTCATAGTCCATCTGATAAGTGCTTAAGATTAAGCAGGGAGTTACGACATGCAGGACGATGCCGGTCATCTGTTTGACGGCCTCTGCCGTAACGAAGTGAATCCGGTAGAGGAAGAATCCGACTGCCAGCAGAAGGAACATGATGAATACCTGATTCATCAGAATCAATGCAAATTCCATAAGAGTTACCAAACCTTTCCGAAGAAGTATAAAACGCCTTTCCATTCTACCTGGAGCTGTCCGAACGGGCGGCTTTTTGTGATTGTAGATCAGGAGAAGGAGTCTGTCAAGGCGGGAATTCGGTCACAGAAAAACAGCGGGACTGCCGGTTCCTGTCAGTCAGAAACCAGGCGTCCCGCTGCGTGCGTCAGATCGCGCGGGTGGCGTATCTGAGCCATTCCGCCTCCTCTTGCGTCAGATAAGGGGAAATCTTCTCATAGACAAGCGCGTGGTAGTCGTTCAGCGCCTTAATCTCGGCGGCGCTCATCAGCGAAGGATCCACTCCGTCCAGATCAATCGGCGCCAGGGTCAGGTGCTCGAATTCCATGAACTTGCCGTACTCATTCTTTTCAGCTTTCTTACAGATCAATTCGTTCTCGGTTCGGATTCCGTGGCTGCCCTCAACGTATACGCCGGGCTCGTCCGTTGTGACCATGCCTTCTTCCAGAACACAGGAATCATTGCGTTCAGGAACAATCTTCCAGCGGAAGCCGTTCGGCCCTTCATGCACATTGAGCAGATAGCCGACTCCGTGTCCGGTGCCGCATTTGTAGTCAAGGGCCATATCCCATAACGGTCCCCTTGCCAGAATATCCAGATTCACGCCGCGGCAGCCGTACAGGAACTTCGCGCGGGCAAGGTTGAGCATACTGCGCAGAACTGTTGTGAAATGCAGCTTCCATTCTTCGCTGATGGGGCCCAGGACGAAGGTTCGGGTGATGTCGGTGGTTCCCTCCAGATACTGTCCGCCGGAGTCCACCAGAAGGAAGCCCTCCGGACGCAGAACGGCATTGCTCTCGGGCGTCGCGCTGTAGTGCATCATGGCGGCATGGGCATTGTATCCCGCAATGGTGGAGAAGCTTAAGTCCAAAAACCCTTCCTGCTCGGCGCGGCGTGCCGCAAGGTAATCGGAGGCACTGATCTCCGTAATCTCTGTCTTGCCGATATTCGTCTTTAACCAATACATGAACTTCGTAACGGCTGCTCCGTCCTTCACATGAGCCCTGCGCAGATTCTCAAGCTCTGTCGCGTTCTTCACGGCCTTCCTTGCAGTCGTGGGATTCGGAAGGTTCACAAGGGTGATTCCGTCCGGAAGGCTGTGCAGGAGCGTGTAGTTGACGCGCTTTTTGTCGCACAGAACAGAGGAGGAAGCGGGAAGCGTCTTAACATAATCATAGATGGAATCGTATTCCATTAACGTAACGCCGCAGGCGGCAAGTCCCTCTTTGACCTCGGGAGTCAGCGCGCCGGACTGAAGGAAGAGAATCGCGTCCGTCAGGGTGATGACCGCGTAGGAGAGTACAACGGGATTGTTCGGAATGTCACCGCCGCGGATGTTGAAAAGCCATGCGATATCATCCAGGCTTGTCAGAATATGGGTATCTGCCTGATGCTCCTTCATCACGCCGCGCAGGAAGGAGAGTTTATCCGCGGCGGACTCTCCGGCATACCGAAGATCCAACAGCCAGGCGGGCTCACATGAGAGAGCCGGGCGATCCGTCCATATCATGCCCGCCAGATCCTCGGTGTCATGGATGGAGCCCTGCTTGTCCTTCAGCTTCTCCAAAAGATCCTCGCCGAAGGATGCGCTTACTACGCGCCCGTCGAATCCGAGGACTCCGCCCCGGGGAAGATTCTGAACAATGTATTCGGTCACGGTGGGGACTCCCTCCTCGCCCATCCGAAACAGTGTCACACAGGTGCCCTCAAGCTGGGCAGCTGCCTGGATGAAATACCTTCCGTCCGTCCACAGCCCTGCCTCAGACGGCGTGACAATCAGAGTTCCTGCCGATCCGGTGAAGCCGGAGAGAAAGGTCCTCGCCTTGAAATACTCTCCCGCATATTCGGAATCATGAAAGTCCGAGGTCGGAACCACATACATGGAGATTCCCTTTTCTTCCATCAGCCCGCGCAGACGGGCAATGTTATCATTTACCATATCAGAAACCAGCCTTTCTTTACAAAATGTAACCGGCAATTCGCCGGCCCGTTCGGGCGGTTCGGTTCATGACCAAATGCGCTCCGGATGAGCCGGCGATCTGCTGCTATGGGTATTGTAGCGGATTTCGGGGATATTGTAAATATAAAAAAGAGTTTGAATTTTCGGGGAGATGATATATAATGGTAACAGTTTACGCGGGGCACGAACGCTCTGCGGACGGTGAGAGGATGCGGCCGATTGAGGTCCGGCGGACCTGAGGGATTGAGGCGGATCTCAATTGGCCGATACAGAAAGAACGGAGATTGCTATGAGAGAAAAGCTGGAACTATTATGGAAGAAGTTCGTCAACCGCGAGACCATATCCTACGTGATCTTCGGCGTGCTGACGACAGCCGTCAATTTTGTGGCGTATCACGTATTCTGCAATCTAATGGGAGTTCCCAATCTGATTGCGAACGCGATTGCCTGGGTTGCGGCTGTGATCTTTGCCTATGTTACGAACAGTATCTGGGTGTTTCAGAGCCGGTTCGTAAGCCTTGCCGATGAGGCGGGGAAGATTGTCAAGTTCTTCGGGGCAAGGGCGTTTTCCTTCCTGATTGAGGAGGCAGGGATGCTTCTGCTGGTGGATATTGCGGAGATCAACAATCTCATTGCCAAGCTGATACTGGCTGTCTTTGTAATTGTATCGAATTATATATTCAGTAAGCTGTTTATTTTCAGGAAGAAGGACGAGCAGGACAGGGAGGAGAAGAGATCATGACGGAGATGGCGTGTGCCCGTTTAAGGCAGGGTGAGGGAAGGATGCTCAAGAAAGGGGGTCCCTGGGTCTACGACAATGAGATTGACCGGATTGAGGGAGACTATGAGAACGGCGGCCTGGTGCGGGTGTTAGATTATGATGGATGGGAGCTTGGAACCGGATTTATCAATACCAGATCGAAGCTTACCATTCGGATGCTCTCCAGAAAGAAGGGCGCGGTGATTGATGAGGAGTTCTTCCGCAGGCGGGTGAGGGATGCGTTCGAATACCGGAAGCGGGTTGTGGATACGAAGGGGCCGAAGTCCGGGTACCGGGTGATCTTCGGAGAGGCGGATTTCCTGCCCGGTTTGGTGGTAGATAAGTTTGCGGATGTTCTGGTCGTGCAGTCTCTCGCGCTTGGAATCGACCGGTATAAGGAGCTGATTGTCCGCCTTTTGAAGGAATGTATGGAGGAGGACGGCGTGATGATTCGGGGTGTGTATGAGCGCAGCGACGCGAAGGTGCGGGAGAATGAGGGGATGCCGAAGGTGCGGGGATTCCTTGGCGAACCGTTTGATACCCGGGTAGAAATCGAGGAGAACGGCGTGCGCTATCTGGTGGACGTAGAGGACGGCCAGAAGACGGGTTTCTTCCTGGATCAGAAATATAACCGCCTGGCCATTCAGAAGCTCTGTGCAGGCGCGCGGGTACTGGACTGCTTCACCCATACGGGCTCCTTCGCGCTGAATGCGGCAGCTGCGGGGGCAAGGGAAGTCATCGGCGTAGATGCGTCAGAGCTTGGCGTGAACCAGGCGCGGGAGAACGCGGCGTTAAACGGCGTGTCGGACCAGGTAAGATTTGAGTGCGCGGATGTATTCGAGCTGCTTCCGAAGCTGGAAGCGCGGGGAGAGCAGTTCGACCTTGTGATCCTGGATCCGCCGGCATTTACCAAGTCCAGGAATTCCGTAAAGAACGCGGTGAAGGGATACCGGGAGATTAATCTGCGGGGAATGAAGCTGGTAAAGGACGGGGGGTTCCTTGCAACCTGCTCCTGCTCCCATTTCATGACTCCGGAGCTGTTCGCGCAGACCATCGGGCAGGCGGCCGCGAATGTCCATAAGCGCCTGAGGCAGGCTCAGTATCTGACCCAGTCGCCGGATCACCCGATTCTGTGGGCGGCGGACGAATCGTATTACCTGAAGTTCTATATCTTTCAGGTCTGTGACATCAGATAAGAAATGAGGAGATACCATGATTGATTTATCGGAGAGCAGGAAAGAAATCGATGACATTGACAGGCAGCTGGCAGCGCTGTTTGAGAAGAGGATGAAGGTATCCGGGGATGTCGCGGAATACAAGAGAAGCACCGGAATGCCGGTGCTTGATAAGGGCAGGGAGAAGGCGAAGCTTGAGACGCTTAAGGCGATGGCGTCGGACGATTTTAACCGGCACGGGATTGAGGAGCTGTTCATTCAGATTATGTCCATGAGCCGGAAGCTGCAGTATGCGAAGCTTCATTCCTCTTTGGGAGAAACGTTCCGGCGTGTGGATTCTTTGGATAAACAGAATGCTGCAATCAGTTTCTTTGGAGAGAAAGGTTCTTACAGTGAGCAGGCGATGAAGGAATACTTCGGAGAGGGAGCCGTTGGGGAGCCGTCCGCATCCTTCCGTGAGGTGATGGCAAGGGTGAAGGAAGGCAGAGCGGATTACGGAGTTCTTCCGATCGAGAACACGACGACCGGGGGAATCGCGGATATCTATGATTTGCTGACAGAATACAATCACTATATCGTCGGAGAGCATGTGGTTAAGATTGAGCACTGTCTGCTCGGCCTCCCGGGAGCCTCGCTCTCCTCAATCAGGACGGTATATTCCCATGCGCAGGGAATTATGCAGTGCGGCACATTTCTGCGGAAGTATCCGGATATGAGCACGGTGGAGGCGATGAGTACATCGGGCTGCGCCAAGAAGGTCAGAGACGACGCGGATCCGACTCAGGCTGCCATTGCCGGGAAGCGGGCGGGACGGATGTACGGGCTGATCCCTCTGGCGGAAGGAATTCAGGATAATGACAAGAATTCCACCCGTTTTATTATCATATCGAATCACAGGCAGTATACGGGAGACGCGAATAAGGTCAGCATCAGCTTCACGCTGCCGCATGAGAGCGGAACGCTGTATAATATGCTCTCCCATATCATATATAATAACCTGAACATGACGAAGATCGAATCCAGGCCCCTTGCCGGACGGCCCTTCGAGTACCGTTTCTTCGTAGATTTTGAAGGCAATCTGGATGACGCGGGCGTGATGAATGCACTGAACGGAATCCGGGCGGAGGCACTGGAGTTTCAGATCTTCGGCAACTACAAAACAGTCTGAAATAACAGGCGGATGGTTCACAATTTCTTCAAATTCTTATCACAAATGCATCATAGGTGGCTGGTAAACTGAAGTCATAAGATAAGAAAAGGAAATGAGCAAGGCAGAACAGGCCGATGTGGATAAAGGATAAGAAGAAAGGTGGAATCATTATGTATGATGAAAGAGATAAGAATGTAATCGATAATGCGAATGTTACGATTACCGACGCAGAGGAGACAAGAACGGAACAGAAAGATGCTTCCGGTTTGAATTCCGAGGAGGTCAGGAATTACTATTACGATGAATATTACCGCAATACGGGATATCATCAGGGACAGGACAAGGGACAGAAGTCCGGAAGGAAGTCCCATTCCAGACTGAAGCGTTTCCTCAAGAAGGGGGCCGCGATCGTTGCTTCGGCAGCCGTATTCGGAGTTGTGGCAGGAGCGGGATTCCAGGGTATTTCGTATCTGATGGGAAATGACAATGACGCGCAGGCGACAACGATAGGAACTACGGATACAACCGTATCGAACGACAACTCGGGAACGGTTCAGACAGACAGCGGCAGCGGCGCCGTGGTAACGGATGTATCCGATGTCGTAGAGAATGTAATGCCTTCGATTGTTGCCATTAACTGTACGGCAGTCGGCACAACCTATGACTGGTTCGGACGGCCTTATCAGAACGAGGAGTACGGCAGCGGCTCCGGCATCATTATCGGACAGAACGATGATGAGCTCTTGATTGTTACAAATAACCATGTGATTGAAGACGCAACCTCCGTAGAGATTGTTTTCGATGACGATTCGACCGCGGCAGCTACCATCAAGGGTACGGATTCCAATTCCGACCTTGCGGTTGTATCAGTGGATCTGTCGGATTTGACGCAGGAGACCCTGAATCACATTAAGATCGCCACGCTTGGCAGTTCGGATGCCATGAAGCCCGGACAGTTAGTAATCGCAATCGGTAACGCGTTAGGCTACGGCCAGTCGGTAACAGTCGGCTATGTCAGCGCTCTGGATCGTGAAGTAACGGTAGACGGCGTGACCATGACGCTGCTTCAGACGGATGCGGCCATCAACCCCGGCAACAGCGGCGGCGCCCTTTTGAATGCACAGGGCGAAGTAATCGGAATTAACTCTGTGAAATACGCCTCTGAGGATGTTGAGGGCATCGGGTTTGCTATCCCGGTTGACGATGCCATCCCGATTATCAACGAATTAATGAACCGCGAGGTATTAACCGAGAGCGAGATCGGCTTCCTTGGCATCTATGAGACAGAGGATATCACATCGGCCTACTCCGAGGCGTTCAACATGCCGATTGGCATCTATGTCAGAAGCGTAGTTGAGGATTCCCCGGCAGCGGAGGCGGGAGTTACGACAGGGTATATCATCACCGGATTCAACGGAAGAACGGTGGAGACCAGAGAGCAGCTTCAGGAGATCTTAAACTACACCAGAGCGGGCAGTGAAATCACACTGGAGGTACAGGTGCTCGAGAACGGTACCTATGTGGAGAGAGAACTGACGATTACGCTGGCGAACAGGCCGGAGGAATAATGGCAGAGTGAGAATAGAAGGGGGAAAGGGAGTGCTCCACCAAGGGGCACTCCTTTTTTTAACATCTGCTCTGCTGATATCAGCGTGAATCTATATTCTTACATTTCTCAACTTCCCCCTCCCCGGACACGCACCGCCGCTTTCCTGCCGTAATATACTGTCTTGTGTAGGAAATCTTGGAGGATCGATATGAGAAAGATAACGGCAGTAATCCTGACGGTATGTGCGGCAGCGTTTTGTCTGGCCGGATGCGGGGAGGAGGACGGGCTTACCGAGGTTACATTAAATGAGGTGGCTCATTCTATTTTCTATGCGCCCCAGTACGCGGCGATTGAGCTTGGCTACTTTGAGGAGGAAGGACTGGATGTCACTCTGGTGAACGGGCTTGGTGCGGATAAGACGATGACGGCGGTGCTGTCCGGTGAGGCGGATATCGGTTTCATGGGTTCGGAAGCATCCATCTATGTGTACAATGAAGGAAATGAGGATTATGTGGTGAACTTCGCGCAGCTGACTCAGAGGGCCGGCAACTTCCTGGTGGGACGGGATCCGTCGGAGGAGTTCACCTGGGATAATCTGCGCGGAAAGACGGTGCTTGGAGGAAGGGCGGGCGGAATGCCCCAGATGGTATTTGAATACATCCTAAAGAAGCATGGAATTGATCCCGCGACCGACCTGACCATCGTCCAGAATATTGATTTCGGCCTGACCGCGCAGGCGTTCGAGGGCGGAAACGGGGATTATACGGTGGAATTCGAGCCGGGCGCGACCGCGCTGGAGCAGCAGGGCAACAAGGTGCTTGCTTCTCTGGGAGTTGAAAGCGGAATGGTTCCTTATACCGCGTATTCGGCGAAGAAGAGCTATATCGAGGAGAATCCGGAGATCATTGCCAGCTTCGTTCGGGCGCTGCAAAAGGGAATGGATTATGTGAACTCGCATACGCCGGAGGAAATTGCCGAGACCATTCAGCCGCAGTTCGAAGAGACGGATCTGGATACCATTACCACGATTGTGACGCGCTATTACGATCAGCAGACCTGGAAGGATAACCTGGTATTCGAAGAAGAGAGCTTTACGCTGCTTCAGGATATTCTGGAAGAGGCGGGAGAACTAAGCAGCCGGGTTCCGTACGAGGATCTCGTCAATACCACCTTCGCGGAAGAAGCAAGATAGAAATCAGAAAATAAGCAAGAAGAATGAGGATGCTTTCCCTCCCGCCGTATCCGGCTTCCACCGACGGCAGGATGGGGAGCATCCTCATTTTTGCATGAAACAGATGTTTTGTATGGCTCTTATGCCTCGGGAGCGGCGTCAGCCGCAGGCTCGTCCGCGGCAGCTTCGTCCGTGTCGGCTCCCTTCTCTTCCTTCTCTTCTTCCTCGTCGTCCTCGAATTCATCGTCGAAATCATCATCGAAATCGTCCAGATAATCCGGGGTTACGAAGCGATAGACCGCGTAGGCAATTGCGGCAACCGCGGCGATGGCTCCGACAACGGCCAGAATAATCACAAGGGTATTCTTCTTCTCACTGACCGGTTCCGGCTCCTGCTTCTTGGTAACGCGGATAATGTCGTTCAGTTTGGCAGCCGCTAACAATTCTTCCAGCTTGCTGTTAATATTCATGCAGCACATCCTTTCCGGTGCGATGGAAGCGGCGATTCTCCGGATTGCTCCGGGAATGGCGTCATCATCGGCACTCTCTTGTTTTAGTTGGCATTATTATATCACAAGCTGTCTTATTTTACTATACATTTTATAAAATTCGTCGGGAATTTCGGAGAAAAATTATGGTTGAGTAAATTTTGCAATAAAATGACGGAAACAAAGATTGCATTTTTCCGACTCATTGATTACAATATAGTTAGTTTTTCGTTCAAAGGTTGGATGTTCTGATTTGGGAGGAGGCGGATAGAATGAAGAATAGGGCGCGGAGAATCGCTGCGGCCCTGTGCATTGCAGTCCTGTGTATGGTCGTGCATTCCCATGCTCTTGCAGAGGAAGGCTATCGCTATGGTTGTGTGGTGATGGCGGTTTCCGGAGATGAGAGCGGCAATATCATTGCGATGGCGCCGGGATTCCAGGTTCTGGCAGGGGATGGCAGCGGCGATGTCTGGATGATCGCATGGGACGCGGTTACGGAAGGGGCGGCGGTCTATGCGGCGGTGGATCTGGAAGATGTGGACACAATAGTTGGGGCTGATTTACTTGAGGGAGACGCGGAGAGCCAGATTGCGGTATTCCGGCTTGAGGAGGCGGTTGAGACCTGCCCGGTTCTGACCATGGCGGATCTGAGTCATATGAGATATGGGGATCCGGTGACAATTTCCGGAATCTACATAAATGAAGATTCATCGTATTATTTTACTCAGCCCGCTACATTGGAGGGAGAGTCCGGGAGGTTCCTGACTCTTACGGGAGAGGATCTGGAGATTGAGGAGCTTGGAATTCTTCCGGTGGCCGCGGTACAGGATATGGACGGGAATCTGATTGGAATCTATGTGACGGATGATTTGATGCTGCCCGCGGCTTATCTGATGGAGGAAGAGAACGCGGCAGTGACGCCCGGTGAGCGTGAAACGGATCCGCCGGAGACCAAGCAGCAGGAAACGGAGCCGGAGTCACAGGAGACGGAGCCGTCTGCGCCGGACTCGGATTCGCAGGAGGAACCTACGGAGGATTCCGGGGAGGACTTCACGGAAGAATCTACGAATCCTTCCGTGGAACCTGCGGAGGAAGGCAGAGAGCCTGCGGATTCCGGATTTTATTCGGAAACGGCGGAGATTCGGGATGAGATTGGGGATTTGTTAGCTCAGGCGGCCGAGGAAAGAAACAGGACGAACCGGATTGGGATTCTCCTTCTGGTCTGTTCCGCCGCCGCTGCCGTGTTGATCCTGGCCGCGGCGCTCTATTACAGGAAACGGCGTTCAGACACGAGTGGACGTTCGCACACGAGTGGACGTTCGCACACGAATGGACGTTCGCACACGAGTGGACGTTTGCACACAGATGGATATTCGCCCGGTGACGGGCAGGAAGCACATGCGCAGACTGTACAGAAGGATGTGCTGCAGGGAGCGCAGGAAGGGGTTCAGGCACTTTGGATTGTGCCTCTGCCGGGAACCGCGGGAGATACAAGAAGGATTCCGCAGGAGGGCCTGACATTCGGCCGAGCGCCGGAGAATTCTGTCCGGTTCGATGTGGGGACGAAGGGAGTGAGCGCGAGACATTGTTCGCTGACCTGGCAGGACGGCAGACTGCTTCTGACGGATCTCGGGTCTACTTACGGAACCTTCCGGGAAGGCGGCATCCGGCTGGCTGCGGGGAGTCCGGTTCCGATGAAGGAAGGATCGTGCTTTTATCTCGGTTCGAAACAGGTGGGATTCCGGATTGCCGGTTCTGCCGATTAGGCAGGGCTGTCGGTTTGCAGGCTTACAGAAGGAGGAATGAGATATGAGAAGAAAGCTGTGGATATTGCTGCTTGCGGTTGTGCTGTACGCTTCCATGCTGCCTTCCGCGGCACAGGCACAGGGGAGCGATGTCTTCTCCCAGGTGCGCAACGGAGTGGTCCGGGTTCTGGCGCTTCGAGGCAATCAGGAAGTATGGACCGGAACGGCGTTCGGTGTCGGCGAGGCGGGAGAGCCGACCGCTGTTTTTGTCACCAATCATCATGTATCCGCGGGAGATGATTTCGCGGGAGCAGACGCGGTGTATCTGCTGTTGGATGATGAGTGGAATATGGCACAGGAAGAGGGCGGACTGGAGATTGATCCGGAGCACGCGGTAAGGTGCGAGGTGATCTATGAGCCGGAGATTTACCCGGATTACGCGATTCTGCGGGCGGAGCGCATTGTGACGGAGAGGGTGGCGCTGCCGCTGATGCCGTCGGAGCTTGCGGCTCCCGGAGAGCAGATCTATGTTCTGGGATATCCGGCCCTGAGCGATACCATTACCGATTCCGTGACGGCGTCCGTGGATAATGTGACGATGACAACGGGCATTATTTCCCGAATGACTCATATGAATCTGGGAGATGTGGATACGGATGTCATTCAGACCGATGCGGTGATCAATCCCGGAAATTCCGGCGGTCCGATGGTTACGGCAGACGGGTATGTGATTGGCGTGAATACCTATGGAGTTGAGGGTCAGGTCGTCGGGCCCGACGGAGAGGTCGTTGATACGATCACCTATGACGGGGCGATCTATATGGCAGTGATTTCGGACTATGTTATCAGCCGCCTGAATGATTTGATTGAAATTGGAACGCTCGGCAATTTTACCTATACCCTGATTACGGATCGGGACGGAGAGACGAGTCTTCTCCCTGTGATCCTGATCTGCGCGGCGGTTCTGATTTGCGCGGGAGCGGCAGCGCTTGTGATCTTAAAAAAGGGCCGGAAGCCGGAGACGGTATCCGTTTCCCGAAGGACGGGCGGATCTGTTGAGGCTCCCGTTACAGAAGGACGCAATGAAAGCGGCACAGTGTCTCGAAGTCCGGAGACGTTCGGAGGCGGCGGAAGGGATGTGTCCGGAACGGGATCTGACTTCCCGAAGACGGAACCGGCGCAGGAGATCTTCCCGAAGACGGAGCCGGTCCGCGCCGCGTTCGATCTTCGTCTGGTCGGGGAGGAGGGATATTATGCCGGGAGGAGATTTGCGGTGGATGGTACGGTGCGGATTGGGCGTCAGCCGGATAAGAATGATCTGGTCTTCCCGGCGGACAGTCAGGGGGTCAGCGGCGTTCACTGCATGGTTCAGGCGGACGGCAGCAGGGCTTTGCTGACGGATCTGGGTTCTACCTACGGAACCTATCTGGCCGACGGGACGCGCCTGGAACCGAATCGGCCGGTTGTCTTACAGATTGGAGACAGCTTCCTGCTGGGTTCCGAGAAGCAGAGGTTCAGCCTGCAGCGCAGGCAGACGAAAGGGGATGAAGCATGAATACATATTGCCCGTATTGTATGAGTTTGGTGACTCCTGGAAGGAACTGCCCTTCCTGCGGCAGGGATCCGTCCGGATCCCGCCCGTCCAGCCACCCTTTTCCCCCCGGAACCCTTTTAAGGGAACGGTATCTGGTGGGGCGAGCGCTTGGAGAGGGCGGATTCGGCATCACGTATCTTGGAATGGATACCAGCCTGGAACGAAAGGTCGCGATTAAGGAGTATTTCCCGACCTCTTTTGTAAAGAGAGAAGCCTCGATTTCCCTGGATGTGACCTGTTATACGGACGTGGGAAGGAATTATTATGAGAAGGGACGGGATGAGTTCCTGAAGGAAGCCAGGACCATGGCAAGGCTGGATAAGATTCCGGGAATCGTCCGGGTGCTGGATTACTTCCCGGAGAATAACACCGCGTACATTGTGATGGAATATCTGGAGGGAAGTACCTTAAAGGAGCTGACGGCGAAGGAGGGGCGCATTCCGGCAGACACCATGTTTGCTCTGCTCGAGCCGGTATTAAAGGCGATGGATGCGATGCACCGGGCCGGAGTGATTCACCGGGATATCAGCCCGGACAACCTGATGGTATTAAAAGATGGAACGGTTACGTTAATGGACTTTGGCTGCGCAAGGGATCTGGGGGGAGGGCATACCATGACGGTTACGCTCAAGCACGGATTTGCGCCGATGGAGCAGTACAGCGGACATGGACAGGGACCGTGGACCGATCTCTATGCGCTGTGCGCTACGGTGTACTACTGCCTGACGGGGAAAATACCGGCACGGGCGGTGGAGCGGATGGATACGAAACAGGATCCGCTGCAGCCTCCGACCAAGCTTGGAGCCGAGCTGACCCTGCGTCAGGAAAGAACCCTGATGAGGGGCCTGAAGGTCAGAGCGGAGGACCGTCCGCAGAGCGCGGCGGAGCTGTATGCCGCGCTGTACGGCAGGACGATAACCGGAGAGCCGGTTGAGGAGCCGGAGGAGATTGATCCCGATCCGATTGATCCGATTGTGATCGAGGAGGAGAAGCGGCAGGAGGAGATCGGGAAGACAGAAGCGGTGGATCAGTCCGGCGCAGAGGATAAAAAGCAGAAGAAAGCACCTGAGAAGAAAGCGGCCGCAGCGAATTCCGAGGAGCCGGGGGAGACGGAATATATCGGAGATCTGTCAGGTAAGACCAGCCGGACCGGGCAGACGGATCCGATCAATCAGACCGTCCATTTTGACAGCCGGGAGACTTCTGAGCATGACGAGGAAACGCGGAAAACAGGCGCATCCAAGGCAGCGGCCTGGCTGCGTTCGATTCCTCTTGCCGCGAAGGCGGGGGCAGGGGCGGTGGTGTGTGCCGTGGCTGTCCTTGCGCTGGTACTCTTTCTGAACGGCGGGAATACTCCGGCGGGAAACGCTCCGGCCGGACCGGGAAGCGTCCAGCAGAACGAATCTCAAAGCGTATCGCAGGATATCGCGTCTGCCGACGGGGATATGACGGAGGATGAAGAGAATCTGACGCAGGGAGAGAGCAGCGGGGCTGTGGGAGAAAGTGCCGCAGGAGAGAGTGCAACGGAACAGGATCCAACGGACCAAAGTTCGACGGATTTGAATCCGGCCGGGAATGACACAGAAGGAACTTCGGGTTCCGAAGAAGCCGAATCGGTGACAGAAGAGACAACCGAATCGACCACGGAACGAAGAACAGAAGCGACGACAGAGCCGACAACCGAACGAAGGACAGAAGCGACGACCGAGCCGACGACGGAGCGAAGGACGGAAGCGACGACCGAACCGCCGGTGGAGGAGCCGGAAGGACCGTCGGGAAGCTGCGGGGAGAGTGTGACCTGGGTGCTTGCGGATGGAGTTCTGACGATCAGCGGAAATGGAAGGATGGATGATTATGAGGATGGGAGCGAGACTCCATGGGCAGAGTATGCCGGGGAGATTGAGGAGGTTATCGTCCGGGACGGAGTGACCTCAATCGGAGATTGCGTCTTTGACGGACTCTATGCCGAGTTCCCGAATCTGACCTCCGTCAGTCTGCCTGAGACGCTGGAACGGATTGGAGAATCGGCATTTCGATATGCGGGCATACAGTCCATAACGATTCCATACGGTGTCGCGGTGATTGAAGATCAGGCATTTTATGGTACGAATCTTACTTCTGTCAGGATTCCGTCCAGCGTCGTATCCATCGGTACAGAGGTATTCGCCTCTTGTTATGAGCTGAGGGAATTTGTGGTGGATGAGAATAATCCGTCCTATCAGAGTGTGGACGGGGTACTGTTCAATGCGGGCGGATATCGTTTGATTTCCTATCCAGCCGGAAAAGCAGATACGGAATATACGGTTCCGTCATCCGTGAATGTGATTGGGTTCGACGCCTTTTGGGGGAAATGGAATCTGGAGAGGCTGTACATACCGGATACGGTCACTGAAATGGAGGATAACTGCATCGGAATGAATTTTAATCTAACGGTATGTGGATCGGCAGGCGGAATTGCGGAGCAGTATGTAACGGACTTTAACGAGTGGAGTCCCGGTGCTTTGAAGTTTGAAGCGGTAGATTAAGGGGGAATTATGAGAGATCATATGGAGCTGTTC
This sequence comes from uncultured Lachnospiraceae bacterium, assembly GCA_944380155.1. Taxonomy (GTDB): domain Bacteria; phylum Bacillota; class Clostridia; order Lachnospirales; family Lachnospiraceae; genus Caccomorpha. Next base: position 60 of record CALWGS010000167.1, on the reverse strand, counting down.
CGGCGGGGGCCGGATGAAGCCGCGCTCCTTCTTGCCGGATTCTGCGCGGGAATCCTTCTG
>CALWGS010000166.1 GCA_944380155.1 uncultured Lachnospiraceae bacterium | reverse complement strand
GATTGTGCCGCTTCTGGAGCTGGGGGCCGGCTTTGACAAGCAGTATACGGGAGCGGAGAATATCTATTTGTACGGGGCGGTCCTGGGGTATCCCAAGTCGTTCATTAAGGAGCGCTTCGATGAGATTGTTGAATTCTCGGAGCTGGGGCATTTCATTCATGTTCCGATTAAGAATTACTCCTCCGGAATGAAGGCAAGGCTCGGCTTCTCAATTGCCACGATTGTAGAGCCGGAGATCCTGATTCTGGATGAGGTGCTCTCGGTCGGGGATGCGAAGTTCCGCAAGAAGAGCGAGAAGCGGATCAAGTCCATGTTCGATCAGGGCGTGACGGTTCTGTTCGTATCTCATTCTCTGCCCCAGGTGAAGTCACTGTGCAACCGCGCCATCATTCTTGAGCAGGGAAGGCTTGTCGCGGACGGCAGCATCGATGAGGTTGCGCCGCTGTATGAGAAGAAGATCGAGGGCTGACGGTATGGATGAGAGGCTGAGGAGCAGGACAGGATGGAGGCAGGCGGCAAAGCGTTTCCTGAAGGGTGCGGTTCTGGCCGGATACCGTGTGATGACGATGATTCTTCCGGTCCGTTCAGATGTGATTGTGATTGAGAGCAATCTGGGACGGAATGCTGCGGGGAATCCGAGATACATCTATGAAGAGATGGTGCGGCGCGGACTGGATCAGAAGTACCGGATCTATTATATTCTGGATCGGCCGGAGAGGGTTTCCCTTCCCGGGCGCGCAGTGAAGGTGAAGAATTTTCGGCTGCGTTTTTATTATGTGATGGCAGTTGCGGGTATCTGGGTTTCCGATACCCGTTTTCCGAATGATATCAAAAAGAGAAAGAAAACGGTCTATCTTCAGACCTGGCACGGAACACCGCTTAAGAAGCTGGCTCTCGATATGGAGGAGATCCATATGGAGAATGAGGACAGCCTTGAGGCATATAAGGAGAGTTTCCGAAAGAATGCGGCGACCTGGGATTATCTGATTGCGCAGAGCGAGTTCGCCGCAGCGATCTTCAGGCGGGCGTTCGCGTTTCAGGGAAGGATGCTGCTGTGCGGGTATCCGCGCAATGACAGGCTGTTCGCCTGGAACCGTCCCAACGAGATTGCGCGCTTGAGAAGAAAATATAAGATTCCGGATGGGAAGAAGGTGATGCTGTACGCGCCGACCTGGAGGGATGATGATTTCTTCGGGAACGGACGGTACCGGTTCGCGACGGAGATGGATTTTGACGCTATGAAGCAGGCGTTCGCCGGGGAGTGGGTACTGCTGGTGAAGTATCATTACCTGGTGGAGGATACCAGGGACTTCGGACGGTGGAAGGGCTTTGTGTACCGCTTCGGCGGGGACTGTGATATTACGGAGCTGTATCTGACGGCGGATCTTTTGATTACGGATTATTCCTCGGTGATGTTTGATTACAGCCTTCTTGGACGTCCCATGTTCTTCTATGCCTATGATCTGGTATATTACAGGGATACCTTAAGAGGCTTTTATTTTGATTTTGAGAAAGAAGCGCCGGGACCGATCTCATCCACAACGCAGGAGCTGATCTGTCAGATTTGCGAATACCGGCCGGAGGAATATAGGGAACGGGCGGAGGCATTCGCAAAGCGGTATCATTCCGCGGAGAACGGGACGGCATCGAAGACGCTGGTGGATCTGATTGAGCGGTGCATGGAAGAGAGAAAGCGGCCGGGCAGGACGGCAGGCAAGGAGGAGCGCAGTGATTGAGGCGGTGATACGAGAGGGAAAGCGAGTGCTGCTGAGCGGAATGCATGCAGTGCAGGCACGGGTCGAGAGAAAGCAGGTGAACGCAATTCTGGAGCGCTATGATCCGGAGATTATTGTGAACCGGAAGCCGGCTAAGGCCGAGACCGTGCTGTTCCTGGTGACAAGGATGGTACGCTTCCACGGGGGACAGACCTCGGTACTGCGGCTTGGAACACAGCTTGCAAGGCAGGGCTTTCGGGTCGGATATGCCGTGTACAAGGCGCAGAGCAGGGAAGAGATGGAGTACTGTGTCAGCTCTAATCTGAAAGACTGGCGGGGAGAGCTGTATACCAGAGAGGAGTATGCCGGTCTTAAGCCGGATATTGTGATTGCGACCTCCTGGGACACGGTTTCTTTCGTGAAGAAGCTTCCGGGTTATAAGATGTATTTTGTGCAGGATTATGAGCCATATTTTTATGCGTTCGGAGAGCGTTTCCTGCTGGCGAAGAAGACGTATGAGCAGGGGCTTCATATGGTAAGCCTGGGCAGCTGGAACCGGGATATGATTGAACGGGAGTGCCGGGTGTGTTCGCCGGTGGATGTGGTGGATTTTCCGTGTGAGAAGAAGGAATATCCGATGGGAGTCAGGGATTACGCGGCATACCGGATGAAGAAAAAGCTGATTTTCGCGGTGTATTTAAAATATTACGGGAAGCGGCTGCCCTGTATTATCCCCTATCTGCTTGAGGGGCTTAAGAGGGAATTCGCGAAGGATGGAATAGAACTGGAGATCCGCTACTTCGGGGAGGCAAGGAATTTTAAGGGAAGCGGGGGACGCAATCTTGGAATGCTGAACAAAAAGCAGCTGTATGAGCTCTACCGGGAGGCGGATTTCGGAATGACGGCCTCCATGAGCAATGTCTCTCTGGTTCCGTATGAGATGCTCGCGTCCGGACTGCCATTAATTGAATTCGAGGACGGAACCTTCTCGTATTTCTTCCCCGAGGGGTGCGCGACTCTGACCTCGCTGTCTTGTTCGGATCTATACGGAAAGCTGAAGGAGGCGCTTGCGAATCCTGATATTCTGAGGGAGCAGTGTGAGCGGGCAAGAAAGCATCTGGATACTGTGGGCTGGGAGAAGACGGGGAAGCAGTTCGCAGATGTGATCAGGGGGTGCGTACAATGAGGGATCTGATTAAGAGGATGACACCGAAGCCGTTGATCCGGCTGTATCAGAAGGGGAGGGAGCTCTGGATTAAAGGGCTGTTCCTCCTATATCGGCTCGTTCCGATCGATCCGAATCGGATTGTGCTGTGCAATGTCTGGGGATATGGAGATAATGCCAGGTATGTAACAGATGAGCTGGTCAGGGAGGGCGTGCCTTACGAACTTATCTTCATTACCAATCATCCGGAGCGGAGCAAGGCGCCGGCGGGAGTGAAGGTGTTAAGAACCAATTCCATGGCCGCGATCCGCGCGCTGGCTACCGCAAGAGTCTGGGTGGATAATAATCGCAAGGAACCCTATATTCTGAAGAGAAAGGGACAGTATTACATTCAGACCTGGCATGGCGGACTGTCTTTGAAGCGGATTGAGGGAGACTGTCAGCATTCTTTGGGAGAGGCCTATATCAGGAACGCCAGGAGAGATTCCGCCATGACCGATCTGTATCTTTCGAACAGCCGCTTCTGTACGAATCTGTACCGGAGCGCGTTCTGGTACGAGGGAGAGATTCTGGAATGCGGCAGTCCGAGGGTTGACTGCCTGCTGGAGCCTGATCCGGTCCGGATCCGAAAGACCAGACAGAGACTCGGAATCGGGAAAGGGACCCGGATTGCGATCTATGCACCTACCTACCGGGGACGGGGCTGCACCGGAAGGGCAGCGGCATCCGTGTATAATCCGGATCTGAACGGAGTCAGGCAGGC
>CALWGS010000165.1 GCA_944380155.1 uncultured Lachnospiraceae bacterium | reverse complement strand
ATCTCCGGCCCATAATATTCTATACTGATTTGGGGGTTCCGTCAATATGGCGGGGGAGGGAAAATGCCTCAGATGGGCTCATTGAGATCATTTGGGGATTTCGTAAAGAATCCTACTCTGCGAATTATAAACTTCTAGTGAACTCCTTGCATAGTGTAGCAGATAATTCTCGAAAAGTCAACTAATAAATGAATCATTCCACAAAAAGGTTCAAAAAGCATCTTTAAAATCTCGAATCTTATATAAGAAAATTTGTCTAAAAACCAAATGGGAAAGGATAACAGAAGAAATTGGATGTATCATTTTTTTATCATTATTGCAAAAGAGATGATTACAACTATAAAATCAATTCGCCGTCAAATTTCTGGTAGGTGTTAAGAGGGTTCTAAGCCGCAGAAACAGGAACGATTTCCGGCATGACTTTTTTATATTCTTTTTGCATTCTCCGTCAATCAAGATAAAAGAAAAATCCAGGACTGCAAAGCCGCCTGACAGAAGGGTTTGCTGGGATTTCGCAGAGTAGGATTCTTTACGAAATCCCCCAATGATCTCGATGAACCAATCTGAAGCATTTTCCCTCTCCCGCCATATTGACGGAACCCCCAAATCAGTATAGAATATTATGGGCCGGAGATACCATCCCCGGCGCATCATCAACAAAGGAGAGATTCCTATGAGCTTTACGTTTGTCCGGGAGGTCATGTCCCCCGAAGAATTGAAGAACGTGCTCCCCATGTCTGCCAGGGGAATTCTAATTAAGAAAGAAAGAGACGCCATGATCCGTGATGTATTCACCGGAGCCTCGGATAAATTTCTCGTTATCATCGGACCGTGCTCGGCCGATCACGAAGATGCGGTGCTGGATTACATTTACCGCCTTGCCAGGGTACAGGAGAGGGTTGCCGACCGTCTGATCCTGATCCCCCGAATCTATACCAATAAGCCCAGAACGACCGGAGAGGGCTATAAGGGAATTGTGCATCAGCCGGATCCGGAGAAGAAGCCGGATCTTCAGGAAGGGCTTCTTGCGATGCGGAAGATGCACCTGCGCGCTATCGATGAAACCGGCCTGACCGCGGCAGACGAGATGCTGTATCCGGAGAACTGGCCGTATGTGGACGATATTCTTTCTTATGTGGCCGTCGGCGCTCGTTCCGTAGAGGATCAGCAGCACAGGCTGACTATCAGCGGCATGGATGTCCCCGCAGGAATGAAGAACCCGACGAGCGGCGATTTGTCCGTTATGCTCAACTCCTGTATCGCGGCGCAGTCCGGACATACCTTCCTGTACCGCAAGTGGGAGGTTCATACCACTGGCAATCCCCTCGCGCACACCATTCTGCGCGGAGCGGTGAATAAGCACGGCCAGTCCATCCCGAATTATCATTACGAGGATCTGATCCGTCTGCATCATATGTATGAAGAGAAAACGCATCTGAAGAACCCGGCCGCCATTGTTGACGCGAACCATGCGAACTCGAATAAGCAGTACGCGGAGCAGCCCCGCATTGTGAAGGAGGTTCTGCACAGCCGCAGAGTGAATCCGGAACTTGCCAAACTGGTGAAGGGCGTGATGATCGAAAGCTACCTCGTAGCCGGAAGCCAAAAGGTGAATGAACATGTATACGGGAAGTCCATTACCGACGCATGCCTCGGATGGGAAGAATCCGAACGGCTGATTGATACGATTGCCGAAGGAATCTGACCGCCTCCGACAGGCTATGCTCTCGGATGGGTCTTTTGATATACCTCGGTAATCCGGGCTTTGCCCGTATGATCGAGGTATTTTACTACCATACTTTCCGAAACCCCAAGAAGCTTTGCCACTTCCGCGCAGCCTGCCCCGTTTCTCAGCATATGTGCCGCATAGGCATCCCGTAAGGCCTGTGGTCCGGTGATCTCAACTCCCGCCCTCTCCCCGTAGTCCTTCAGAATCCGGTAAAATCCCTGTCTGGTCATCCTTTCCCCCGCCCTGTTCGTGAACAGAAGCGCCTCCGGGCGTATCTCCTCCGGCGTCCGATCGGCAAGATAATCCGCAAGCGCCCCGGCCGCGATGTGTCCGTAAGGCACAACCCGCTCCGCCGTGCCGTCTCCCCGCCGGATGGTCACAAAGAAATATGCCGTGTTCACATCCCCGCAGGTCAGGGACAGAAGCTCTGAGACCCTCGCCCCCGATGAATAGGCAAGCTCTAACATCGCCCTGTCGCGCCGGCCCTTCTTCGTCGTTCCGTCCGGCTCCTCCAGCAGAGCCGCGATCTGCTCCACGTTAAGAACCTCAACGTGCCTCTCCTTGATTTCCGGCGGCTTCAGATCCCTCGCGGGATCCGAGTTCAGCTTTCCCTGAGCCCTCAGATATCTGACATAGGCCCGGACGGAAGCAATCGCCCTAGCGATCGTTGCCGCGCTCTTCCCCTCGAACTCCATTCGAAGCAGCCAGGAGCGCAGTACGGTATCCGTCAGCTCTCCCGCTATCCTGTTCTCCTCACAGAATGCCAGAAGTCCCCTCAGGTCACTCTCATACGCGGCCGCCGTATTCTTTGATATTTCCCGTTCCCCCAGTGCTTCTATGAATCCAAGTATATCCTTTTCCAATTCCTTCCTCCGCGTGTTATCCGACATAGAATAATTCCAGAACCTTTCTTAACAGCAGGGAACCGGCGAATGCTTCTACCGCCGCCCCAACGGCCAGCAGCCCAAAGGCCCTGCACAGAGCCTGAACATATCCGGCCTTCAGTATCCGGCCGGCTGCCGGAATCTTGCTTCCGTTCTTCGTTTCCCGGTTCAGCCGGTACCCCCATGACAGGGATATCATGGCTGCAGGTACATAGAAGAATGCCTGCGGCAAAAGATAGGCTGCGGATATCAGGATTCCTTTTCCCCCATATTCCGCAGCCATCATACCTGCAAACAACCCTCCCGCCGCCCCCGTATACACAATGACCCAGACGGTATAGGGAAGTCCGAACACCGTCAGCTGAGCCATCCAGTACAGGACAAGCCGTTTCATATTTTTGCGCAGGCTGTACAGGAACATTCCCAGATAGTCAAATTCCATCACGAGAATCGGGGCGAAATACTCCTCTGAAAGAACCGCGATTCCTTCCCGCATCCATTCCTTCCCAAGCCATGCAGCCAGCAGCCCGCTCAGGAACGCAGCGCCGCCGATCCCAGCCGCGTACTGTGCTTCTCCAAATTTCCCGGCATGGGAGCCGTGATTCGCCATATCTGACCCATCCCCCTTCCATCCCCTCATAAGCGGAACACCTCTCGTTCCAGTATATGAACGGGAGCGGGAAATTATGGCACGCCTTCCACAATGCAGGCATGATCCGTCAGCTTCTCACGGAAGCCGGCCGCCTCTACAGTCAGAGGCGATTCTTGCTTACTTATGATCTGCCGCCTTCTCATAGCAGCGATCCGTCGCCTTCATCACGGCATTGCGCAGCCCGTATTCCTCCAGGGCCGCAACACCCGCGATGGTGGTGCCTCCGGGCGTGCACACCCGATCCTTCAACACACCGGGATGCTCTCCGGTCTCAAGCACCATCTTGGCGGCTCCCAGCACGGTCTGTGCCGTCAGGCGGTATGCCTGATCCCTCGGAATCCCGTACTTCACCGCGCTGTCCGCAAGCGCTTCTATGAACAGGTATACATAAGCCGGAGAGCTTCCGCTCGCACAGACCACCGCATCCATCAGTCTCTCCTCAAAGACTTCGAATCGGCCGAAAGACGAGAAGAACCGGCTGACGAGCTGCTTCTCCTCTTCCCGGAACACATCCCCCGAATAACAGATCCCTGTCATCCCCTCCTTCACCATCGCCGGAGTGTTCGGCATTGCCCTCACAATCTTGACCGAATCCCCAAGCGCCTCCTTGGACTGCCGGATTGTGACCCCCGCCGCAATGGTAATCACAATCGACTCCGGCGTCAGCGCCTCCCGAATCTCCTCATATACGGCAGAATAATAATACGGCTTCACCGCAAGCACAATCATCCGGCAGGATCCGGCAAGTTCTCTGTTACTCTTCGCAGGCGGAATTCCTGTCTCTTCCCAAACCATATGTGCTCTCCCGGCATCCGCGTCATAGAATCCGACCTGATCCCTGCCAAATGCTTCTATTGCGCCCTTCAGCATGGGATATCCCATATTTCCGGTTCCAATCAATCCGATTACCATAGTTGTCTCCTCCTTATCCTTCCTGCCTCCTATTATAGCACCTTCCCTTCAGCCCGTCTATGACTGATCCGTCATAGACTGCCCATAAAAATACTGCGGACGCTCCCGGTTCCGCAGTACTTTGTCCTATGCCATGATCCGCCAGTCACAGTCCATGGCATACCGATAATATGTAAAATAGCTCCCAACATGGTACCCTGATTGTATCACAGCGTGCGTTATATAAACGTTATAATACAGGAGTAATTATGAGGAGATTTATACATATTATATATAAATTACTGAATTAATATTTTCTGTATCGATTCACCAGGGCTCCCAGCGTCTCCTCCGCCCAGCTGTAGTTCGTCATGTATTCCCCGCAGAAGCCCGCGATCGCCTTCTCATCGCCCTCCAGCAGCCGGTAATAATCACATTCCACCCTCGTCTTATCAATACTCTTCCCCGTCTTGCTGCTCAGCAGGATCTCCCGCACGCCGTAGGCCTCCAGGACCGTGGACAGCCGCTTCATCAGCTGCCGGTAGCTTCCCTGCGTCCTTTTATCGTACGGCTTATCCTCCCACAGAAGCGTGATTGCCTCCTTAGCCGTAAGCAGTCCCCCGTTCTTATCGACCAGTATAGCGAACAGTTCCCTGACCTTATTACCGTGAAAATGAACCGTCACTCCGTCCACGAATACCTCAAAACTGCCGAAGGTTCGTATCTCAACATGCTTCCTGCCTCCCGCGAACAGGATCAGGGCCCGTCTTGCCGCTCTTCTCAGCTGCTCCAGAGTCAGCGGCTTCATCAGATAGGACACAGCCTCCAGCTTGAACGCGTCCAGGGCGTACTGTCCGTATCCTGTTACATAAGCCAAAATCAGATTCGGATACCTCTCTTTCAGCTTCTTCCCAAGCTCAATTCCATCGATTCCAGGCATTACAATGTCCAGAACCGCAAAATCTATTCTATGCTGCTGTGCGTAAGCAAGCGCTTCCCTCGGATCCGTAAACCAACCCGCAAGCTCGATCCCCGGAATTGTCTCCAGCTCTGTCCGAAATGTACTCACAAAAAACGGTTCATCATCCACAATAATCGTTCTCATTCAGAAATCTTCCCCTCCCCTTATTTTATTATTATATTTTTCTATCTTAACATATTTCTCACTGTTTTTCAATTACTACCGAATACTTTTTTGATCAAGTCGAAAAAAGCATACAAAAAACCGATATTCTCAACCCCTTTTGTCTTGAGAATATCGGTTTTATTAATGACTGAAAATCATATAGAACTTTTTCTGTCTTGTTATCTTGCGTAGTCGGTTACTCTCGACTCGCGGATTACATTAACCTTAATCTGTCCTGGATATTCTAATTCGGACTCAATTTTCCTTGATAAGTCACGCGCAAGCAATACCATATCATCATCGCTGATCTGTTCCGGAACAACCATGACCCGAACCTCCCTGCCCGCCTGAATGGCATATGACTTATCCACTCCTTTGAAGCTGTTGGCAATATCTTCTAACTGTTTTAATCTGTTGGTGTATGTTTCGAGAGTCTCTCTCCTTGCACCCGGCCTTGCAGCAGAAATGGTATCCGCAGCCTGGACAATGCAGGCAATCAGCGACTGAGGCTCCACGTCCCCGTGATGCGCCTCCACCGCGTTCACAATCAGAGCAGATTCCTTATACTTCCTGCACAGATCGACACCGATCTGAACATGGGTTCCCTCCATCTCATGATCCACTGACTTGCCGATATCATGTAACAGTCCGGCGCGTTTTGCGGCTCTCACATCCACGCCGATCTCCCCTGCAAGTAAGCCGGAAAGAATCGCGACCTCGACAGAATGCTTCAGCGCGTTCTGTCCGTAGCTCGTTCTGTACTTCATCTTACCAAGGAGCTTTACAAGCTCAGGATGAATTCCATGCACGCCCACTTCCAGTGTTGCCGCTTCGCCTTCCTCCCGGATCATGGCCTCGACTTCCTTCTGTGCCTTCTCGACCATCTCCTCAATTCTGGCCGGATGGATTCGCCCGTCCACAATGAGCTTCTCAAGCGCGATTCTCGCGACTTCACGCCGGATCGGGTCAAATCCGGAGAGAATCACCGCTTCCGGAGTGTCATCGATAATCAGATCCACTCCGGTCAGCGTCTCAAGCGTGCGGATATTACGACCTTCCCGCCCGATGATGCGACCCTTCATCTCATCATTCGGAAGCTGTACTACGGAAATCGTCGTCTCCGCCACATGATCGGCAGCACACTTCTGGATTGCCGTTACCACATAATCCCTGGCCTTCTTCTCGGCCTCTTCCTTCGCCCGGCATTCCAGTTCCTTGACGAGCACCGCGGTCTCATGCTTCACTTCATCCTCAACAGTTTTAATAAGATATTCCTTTGCTTGTTCGGAGGTTAATCCGGAAATCTTCTCAAGTTCCTGCAGCTGCTTCTGGTGGAAATCCTCCACCTCGGCCCTGAGCTTATCCAGCTCATTCTCCTTCGCAGTCATCTTGGCGTCCTTCTTCTCCAGTGCTTCCATCTTGCGGTCAAGAGTCTCTTCCTTCGCAAGGACTCTCTTCTCATAACGCTGTACTTCAGCTCTGCGCTCTTTCGTCTCCTTCTCGAGCTCATTCTTCGTCTTCAACGACTCTTCCTTCGCCTCGAGAAGCGCTTCCCGTTTCTTAGTCTCAGCCTGTTTCAAAGCTTCATCTATGATCTCTCGCGCTTTGTCCTCCGCACTGCCGATCTTGGCCTCAACGACCTTGATGCGATAGTCCGTTGCGAGCTTCCAGGTGATAAGAGCAACGATCGCCGCAACAACTACAGCAATTATGATTGCTATAATCAACGGTACCTGCACAGGAGCACCTCCTTATTGATTTTTCATTGTACCAAACATACAACATATAAATTTTATCCTGTTTTTACTATTATGTCAAGTACAGAACGAAAAATTTTATGCATAATGTCTGAAAAATTCAAAATAATGGAATAAATAAGGCAAAAAAAGTATCACATGCCTGATAACAGCTCTCCCATATAGTAAAAGCCCCTGCATTCCGCAAGCCTGACCTGCACAAAGCGTCCAATCAGGGATTCCTCTCCCTTAAAATGCACCAGCAGATTGTTCGAAAGCCGCCCGGTCAGCATTCCGGGTTCATGCCCTCCCGCCTCCTCGACCAGGACCTCTTCTATCTTGCCCGTATCCTCAGCCGCAAGCTCCGAAGAGATCTCCGACACTGCCGCAAGCAGACGATCAAAGCGCTCCTTCGCGACCTCCTCCGGCACCTGATCCTCCATCACGGCAGCCGGGGTTCCCGTCCGCTTCGAATACAGGAAGGTATACGCACTGTCGTAGCGCACCCGCTTCACCACATCCAGCGTCTCCTCAAAGTCCTCCTCCGTCTCTCCCGGGAATCCGACAATAATATCCGTTGTCAGTGAAATCGACGGCATCGCTGCCTTAATCCTGTCCACGAGAGCAAGGTAATCTTCCTTCGTATATCTTCGGTTCATCGCCTGCAGAATTCTTGTACTTCCGGACTGAACCGGAAGATGAAGATGCATGCAGACCTTCTCACACTCTGCCATCGCGCGGATCAGCTCGTCGGACAGATCCTTCGGATGCGAGGTCATGAACCGGATTCGGCGGATTCCCTCTACCTCATTCACCATGCGGAGAAGCTCTGCAAACGTGACCTTCTGCTCCAATGTCTTGCCGTAGGAATTCACATTCTGCCCAAGCAGCATCACCTCAACAACACCCCTTTTTGCAAGCTTCTTAACCACGGACAGAATATCCTCCGGCTTCCTGCTTCTTTCCCGTCCCCTCACATAAGGGACGATGCAATAGCTGCAGAAATTATTGCAGCCATACATGATATTCACGCCTGCCTTGAACGGATACCTGCGTTCGCTCGGAAGCTCCTCCACAATCTGATCCGCATCCTTCAGCACTTCAATCACCATCTTATCCTGCTCGAAGCTCCGGTACAGCAGCTCCGCAAGCTTATAGATATTATGCGTCCCGAAGACCAGGTCCACAAAACGATAGCTCTTCTTGATCTTCTCGACCACATGCTCCTCCTGCATCATGCAGCCGCACAGCGCAATCCGCATCGACGGGTTTCTCTTCTTTAAGGTACCCAGGTACCCAATCCGCCCGTAGACCCTCGTATTCGCGTTCTCCCTGACCGTACAGGTATTATACAGCACAAAATCGGCCTTCTCGTCATCTGC
>CALWGS010000164.1 GCA_944380155.1 uncultured Lachnospiraceae bacterium | reverse complement strand
TCTGACGCAGAAGAATAAGTTCTACCTTGGGGAGACCCTGGAGATTATGAAGCCGGACGGAAGAAACCTTGCCGCGAAGGTGCTTGCTATCTATGATGAGGAGGGGAATGCGATGGAGAGTTGCCCGCACGCAAAGCAGAGGATTCTGACAGAGTTTGATCAGGAGCTGGAAGCGGGCGATGTGCTCCGCTCCCTGCCGTCGGATTCTGCCCAAAGCGTAACGGCGGGGTGAGATCATGGCTCTTCGAATTGCCGTCATAGAGGACTGCGGGACGGATGCGGATTATATGGAACGTCTTCTTACGGAGTGGGCTCGCAGGCGCCGGGAAGGGATCCGCCCGGAGCGGTTTCCTTCCGCCGAGAGCTTCCTGTTTCGATATGATGAGGATAAGGCATGGGATATTCTGCTTCTGGATATCGAAATGGGCGCGATGAACGGGATGGAGCTTGCGAAGCGAATTCGAAGAGAGGACGAATCCGTCCAGATTATCTTTATCACCGGCCTGCCTGATTTCATGGCAGAAGGGTATGAGGTGTCCGCCCTGCATTATTTGATAAAGCCCGTAGCAGAGGAGAAGCTGTCTGCGGTTCTTGATAAGGCCGTCTGCAATATAAGACGGGGAGAAAAGCAGTTATGGATTACCTTTGACCGCCAGACGCGTCGGGTTCCGCTTCGCAGGATCACTTATATTGAAGCTCAGAAGCAGTATGTGGCAATTCATACGGATACGGAGGAATACCGGATGAAGGCGTCTCTGACAGAGATGGAACAAAAGCTGGATGAGCGCTTTTTGAAGTGCCAGCGTTCCTTTCTGGTGAACCTGAGCCATATTCTGGAGATTCACAGCGATCATGTTGTGCTGAACGATGGCTCCAAAGTTCCAATCAGCCGGGGAATGGCGCAAACGATTGGCAGGGAAATCATCCGCCTGTTTTGAGGTGATGCGATGTTATTTCAGAAATGGATGAATAAACGGATTGAAGCTTACCAAAGCGATTTGATCCGCAAGTATTGCGACGAGGTTGAGGGGATGTATCTTAAGATGCGGGGCTGGCGCCATGATTATCATAACCATATCCAGGCGCTCCAAGCCAGCATGGCACTAGGCAGGTATGACGAGGTGAATGCGTATCTGCGCCAGTTAAATGATGAACTGACTCAGGTGGATACAACCGTTAAGACCGGAAGGGTGATGGTGGATGCGATTCTAAACGGCAAGCTCAACCTTGCCGCCGGGAATCAGATTCCGGTTCATGTCAAGGCGACGCTGCCTGCCGGTGTAACGGTATCGGATCTTGACTTGTGTGTCATCATCGGAAATCTTTTGGATAATGCGGTGGAAGAGAACCGGAAGCTTCCCGTTGAGGAGCGGTTCCTCCGTATCTATATGAGCAAGAAGAATACCCAGCTCTATCTTGCCGTTACCAATGCCGCCGGGAAGAAGCAGACGAAGCGCGGCGGTCTGTTCGCCTCCTCCAAGGGAACGGATCACGGCTTTGGCCTTGCAAGAGTGAATGCACTGGTTAAAAAATACGGCGGAATCTTTCTGGCTGACAGCGAGGACGGCGGCTTTACCGCGGAAATCCTGATTCCGCTGGCAAAGGAACAAGGGGAGCAGGGAGTGTGATCTTCGGAGCTGCATTTCGTTCCCTGAATTCTGCATTTGGTTCACGATACCCAACAGGATGCTCCGGATTGTGATAGGATTCCTTTAGATTAGAAAGGAGGTCCGGACAATGGGAAAATCTAAGAAAGAGCCGAAACGCAGGCCAAAATACGGGCTGTTTTCCTGTGTAGGCTATCTTTACCGGTTCATGTGGAAGAGTGACCGGCGTCTTTTATTGTATGGATTGCTCGTTGTGCCTGTCATGGTAACGGGGGCGGCGCTGAATGTGTATGTTCCGTCCTGGATTCTGAGCGTGATGGAACGTTCGGGGGAGTTCGGCTATGCGGCGCTTGTGATTGCAGGTCTTTTGCTTGCGAGGTTTCTTGCGGGGCTTGTCAATGAGATTCTGGAAATCTGGAGCAGTTCTTCGGAAATTTACATCGTCAATCATTTGAATTTTGAGGAATTTGCCAATCATCAGAGGCGGGACTGGTATCATCAGTATCTGCCGGAGGTGCAGAGGCTGGACGAACGGGGAGGGAAAGCCACGGAGAACCATCTTTCCGCCGGTGTGCATCTTCCCATGGAATTTTCCGAAATCTCAGCCACGATTCTGAACTTTCTTCTGTTCGGCGGCGTGGTTTCCATGCTGCATCCCATGATTGCTCTGCTGTCGGCTGTGTTCTGTGTCCTTACCTATGTGACAGGGGCAAGGGAGAGAGCCGTCAACTACAGACAGCAGGATGCGCGGAATGCCGCGGATAAGCGTGTGCGGTATTTTAGGGAGCTGTCGGGACAGTACCGCTTTGCCAAGGACATCCGTCTGTACAGGATGCAGGAGTTTTTGCATACCATGAATCAGAGGGATATCAAGGAGTTTCAGAGGTTTGTTGATCTGTGGGAGCGCAGAAGCCTGTCTGCGGCATGCAGCGGCCTGTTTTTCGTCTTTCTCCGCGACGGCCTTGCGTATGGGTTTCTGATTTTTCGGGCGGTTTTGGGGGAGCTGAGCGCGGCGGAATTTGTATTGTATTTTAATGCGATTACCGCTTTGTCCGATTGTATGACAGAGATTTTGAACCGGTGGGGCAGGGTGGCGCAGGCATCTTTGGAGATTTCGGATTACCGGGAGGATCTGGAGATTGCGGATCGGCTCAATCACGGGAAGGGAATTCCCGTTCCGAAGGGACCTTTTTCGATTGAATTTCGGAATGTCAGTTATCGGTATCCGGAAGGAGAGAAGCAGATTCTAAATCAAATATCGTTCCGGATTGAGGCAGGAGAGAAGATTGCGCTGGTGGGGCTGAACGGAGCCGGGAAAACGACGCTGACCATGCTGATGTGCGGCCTGCTGCTTCCGGATGAGGGAGAGATTCTGATTGACGGCCATCCGCTCACAGAATATAACAGAGACGAGCTGTACGGGCTGTTTGGCCTGGTGCCCCAGAATTACAACCTTCTTCCGATGTCCATTGCAAGGAATGTTGCCTGTACCTTAACGGAGGAGGAAGTTGACCGGACGAAGCTGTGGGACTGCCTGACGAGAGCAGGACTGGCAGAGAAGATCCGGAGCCTGCCGCGAAAGGAGGAGACTCCCCTGTATCGGGAAATCTATGAGGATGCGGTGGATCTGTCCGGAGGAGAAAAGCAAAGGCTTCTGCTGGCAAGAATGCTTTATAAGAATCCGCCCTGTATGATTCTGGACGAGCCGACCGCGGCGCTTGACCCGATTGCGGAAAGCCGGATGTATCTGCAGTACAGGGAGATTGCGGCGAACGCGACCTCGGTCTTTATCTCGCACCGTCTGGCATCCACGCGTTTCTGTGACCGGATTTTCCTGCTGGACGGAGCGGATTTCGTACAGGAGGGGACGCATGATGAGCTGATGGCTGTGGAGGGAAGGTACCGGGAGCTGTTCGAGCTTCAGAGCAGGTATTACGCGGAAGGGGGTGCGGAGGATGGAGAATAAGAAGCGTACCTTAAGAGAGGATGCAAGGCTGATTGCGAGGGGGATCGGCATCTGGCGGACTATCCTCCCCGGCTATGCAGCTTATTTGATTCCTGCATGTCTTGTAAGCTGTGCGCTGCCGTATTTCCCGCTCTATCTGTCCGCTGAGCTTGTGAATGAGCTGTCCGGTGGGCGGGATATGCGGCGGCTTCTGATTCTTGCCGCCGTTACGGTTACGGGAACCTTCCTGCTGTCCGTTCTGAGCCGGTTTCTAAGCGGAAGGCTTGAGGCAAGCCGCCGTATGTTCGGCGTCCGCCACGAAGCATATTTGTTTGACGCAGAGAATACATTTCAGTATGAACACCTGGAGGATCCGGACGTCGCTCTGATGCGGAGCAGAATCTTAACGAACATGAACACCTCCTATTCCGGTCTGATGGTACTGCTGATGATTGCCGAGAACTCGTTCCGGAACATACTGGAGCTTATCGTATCGGCGTCGCTGACTCTTTCTTTGTTCCGCCGTGCGCAGGGGGATTATACCGGATTCTTTGCGTTCGTGAATTCCCCCTGGATTGTGCCGGTTCTCATCGCGTTCCTCGCGGCAGATGCTGTTGTGTCCTTTCAGGCGTCCGTCCGTGCTAATAACAAATATCAGGATATCGTGAGTGAATTGGCTAAACAGAATCGCATGGGGCGTGCTTATCGGAATGCGAAGGGTGTGGATATGCAGATCTTCAAATTGAATGAGGTCGCCATTGCTGACTATAAGAAATGGAAGATTCGTCCTGAATGGGTGGCAAGGAATGAGAAGGCAGATTTGGCGTATACTCTGGAAAGCAAGCCGACGAAGCTGCTCCTGCAGATTGTGCTGTTCTGGTTCACGGCAGCCAAAGCGTTTCTGGGCGTAATTGGAATCGGCAATTTCATCCTGTATCAGGGAACCCTCCAGAGATTCTTAAATGCTGTTTCCGCGCTTGTCTTCAACTTCGGAAGGCTGCGGTATAACAATCAGTATGTGGAAGAGGTGTTCCGGTATCTGGATCTGCCGAATGCCATGTACAAGGGCAGCCTGGCGGTGGAAAAACGGGATGATATTGAGTATGAGATTGAGTTCAGAGATGTCTCGTTTCAATATCCGCGCAGTACGGAATGGGTTCTGCGCCATGTGAATCTGAAGTTTCAGATCGGGAAGAATCTGGCGATTGTCGGCGAGAACGGAAGCGGGAAGACGACCTTGATGAAGCTTCTCTGCAGGCTGTATGATCCCACGGAGGGAAAGATTCTGCTGAACGGTATTGATATTACCCGCTACCGTTATGATGAGTATATGGGACTGTTCTCGGTTGTGTTCCAGGATTACGCGCTATTTGCATTTTCTGTGGCCCGGAATGTGGCGGTATCGGATCCGGTTGATGAAAGACACGTCTGGGATTGTCTGAACCGTGTGGGAATCGGCGATAAGATTGCCGGACTGGATCAGGGGATCCATACGAGTATCGGCAGGGACTATGAGAATGACAGCGTGGACTTTTCCGGGGGAGAACAGCAAAAGATTGCCCTGGCGAGGGCGCTTTATAAGGATGCTCCCTTTATGATTCTGGATGAGCCGACCGCTGCTCTGGATCCCATTGCCGAGGCGGAGATCTATGCGAGATTTCATGAGACGGTGAAGGACAAGACATCGGTGTTTATCAGCCACAGGCTTTCAAGCTGTAAGTTCTGTGATGAGATTGCGGTATTCGATCAGGGGCAGCTGGTTCAGAAGGGAAGCCACGATACGCTGCTTGCGGATGAGAATGGGAAGTATTACGAGCTTTGGAACGCGCAGGCGCAGTATTATGTGAAATAAGAATTCCGGCTGTTTCGGGAACGGAACAGGTTCTTTTCGCATAGACTAATAAGGAAACCCCGTTCTAAGAGGTGCCGTTTGGATGAAGTCGTTTCCGAAGCCATTGAGCGCCAAGGAAGAAGCAGAGCTTGTTAAGAGATGCAAAGCCGGTGATAAAGAAGCAAGGGACAGCCTGATTGAACATAATCTTCGCCTGGTGGCGCATATTGTTAAGAAATACAATGCAAACGGGGACAGCGATGATTTGATTTCCATTGGAACCATCGGCCTGATTAAGGCGATTGATACTTTTGATGAGGCGAAGGGGATCCGGCTTGCGACCTATGCGTCGCGCTGTATTGATAATGCTATACTATTATAACGGAACAAATGAAATTTAAGAACGAAAACTTCGCATCACGCTGCGAAAAATGGAGCGTTTTCTGTCATTTGCGCGGACACAGGTATGTTATGATACGCAGCATATCATATGCAATAGAAGTATCCCCCCTGATCATTCTGCATTTTCCTCTGCTCACTCCCAGAAAATTTCTGGATGCCCAGATATTCAATCTTC
>CALWGS010000163.1 GCA_944380155.1 uncultured Lachnospiraceae bacterium | reverse complement strand
CCAGACTGCACCTCAGGATTTTCCTGCCGCCCATATAATACGCCAGTGCCACAAATCCGAACATTGCCGCAAGAAAAAGCACGATAGGAAGAATCGGAGCCGCAGTCAGGAATTCCATCGGATCCAGATAGCTTGCCGTTATCATAAACCACACAAGGAATCCCGTAACCGGCAATGTAATCAGAACGGGACGACCGGCAATCACAAGTGCTTCAATGAAAAACATCTTCCTCATCCCATCCGGTGTCATGCCGATGGACAAATATCTCGCAAATTCTCTCTTTCTTTGCCGGATAAAACCCAAGGTATTAGAAAACACATTGGCGATTCCGATAAGGGCAAGCAGCGCACACAGCCCTCCGATGATCAGCTTGTATCCATTCAGCATGGCATCATTATCGATTCTCTCCTGGGTACGGTTCTCCACCTCAACTGTAAGCTCATGTCCCAGGATTTCTGTCAATTCCGTTTCTATGGCGTTCAATTCATCCAGGGTTCTCTCCTTCTCTGACAATACCCGAATCAAAACGTCCGATTCCGCTGTTCCAATTGTGTCCTGAATCTGTTTCCATGTGGAAAGTGAAAGGAACTGAACCAAAGCATAATTGTCATATTCCTCTCTTAAGATCGGCGGCTCCTGTGTATAAGCAAGAACGGGGATGGTAACGGCAGCAGCCTCCTCATCCTGACTCTGTAACGTGATGGTATTCTGTGCCTCTGACAGGAACGGAACGTATTCTTTGTATCTAAAATTGCTGTTTGTACTGTCCCAGATACGGTTCAGGACAACACTTCCGATTCCCGACGAAGAGACACCAGTCTGTTCGCAATATTCCACAAAGCTGCTGTCATTCATAATCACAATAGGAGCCTGAACCAAATAGGAGCCATTCGCAGCATGAACAGAGCCCCCTGCTATGGTCATAAGCCCTCCCAGATGATTCACCTCATCACTGACGGCATCCTCCGGAATCAAACAGAGAGCGGCTGCCTTTTGGTAAATCACACTGTCCGTATCATCCAGCGCAAGGATTTCATCTTCATAGGCGAACTCCTCTATCTCTATATCCTTTACGGTCGCCATGACATCCCACGCATCCTGGTAGCGTTCAAAGTAGGTATGGTTAGTACTGATCCCGGAAAGCGTGAGAAAACATAGCATCAACGTAAAGCCCAGGAAGGAAAGCGTCAAGGACAGCGTAGAGGTTCGCAGGGCCTTCTTCTGTGCCTTCAGCGCGTTCCCGGCCAGCTCTCCTTCCACACCGAACAAACGCGTAAGAATGCGGGAATGTCTCTTCCGCTTCAGCTGCAGCTCGCCGGTATTCCGAATGGCCTCTAACGGGGTCAGCCTGCTCAGTTTTCTGGCCGGCAGCCATGCAGAACAGAATACGGTCAGAACGGAAGCCAGAATGGTAATGACAAAGATAACAGGATGGTAGGCAAATACGGCTTCATGCCTTCCGGCGATGTCATCCGCGAGGAAATTAGCAATCTGTACCATGCCAAAGCTCAAAGCAATCCCAATCAGGCTGCCGAGCAAAATCGGAATCACACAAAGAACTGCCGCCTCCTGCAAAAGACAGGCACGGATCTGCCTCGGAGTCGCCCCTATGCTGGAAAAAATGCCAAACTGATGAACACGGGCATTCATGGATACGGCAAAGGAGTTATGAATCATTAAAATCAAAGAGACCGATACAACGAAAAGCACTCCAAAATAGAAAGCCAGCAATAAGGGCGGGTCTGTATCCTGCGGGTCGTGGATAAAATATCTTGACAGCAGCAATTCATGATAAGATACGGCATCATCAGGAACTCCCAGCTGCTCTGCAATCAGGGGCATATCCTGATAAATGCTTCTCATGTTATGGAAGCAAATATCAATCACAAGGGTTTGCCCGTCGGATAATGCTTCATTAATGACAGCAGCTTCTACATTAGCAAAGTTCATAATGTCAGACACCGCATCCTCTTCCAATGCCCCCGTAATACGCCCCTGCCAGCTTCCCTCTTCTAAGATAATGGATCCTATCTCATAATTCCAGAAATTGTAAAACAATCCGCACAACAAGGACAAAAACAAGGCTGAAATAAAGGCCGCAGCAAGAACGGATAAGCTGGAAGCCCGATTCTTCTTGATAAATCCAATGGAATAGTCTTTCCACATACCATTACCTCCGTTTCTGATCGCTTACGATCCTTCCATCCTCTATCGTGATGATGCGATCTGCTTCTAACGCAATCTTTTCATCATGGGTGATCAGAAGAATGGTTTGATTCAGGCTGCGATTTGACAATTTCAACAGATCAAGAATCTCTTTTCCATTTTTCCGGTCAAGGTTCCCGGTCGGCTCATCCGCCAGCAGCAACGCGGGACGGTAGATCAGGGAACGGGCGATGGCCGCGCGCTGCTGCTGTCCTCCCGATAATTGACTGGGGAGAGCCTCCAGCTTGTCTTCCATCCCCAGGGAATGAACAATCTGGTCAAAATAGTCCTGATTGGGCTTCCGCTTATCTAACAGAAGCGGCATAAGAATGTTGTTCCGAACCGTGAGTGTTGGAATCAGATTATAGAACTGATAAACCAGCCCCACCTTTCTGCGCCGGAACACTGCAGCCTGCGTCCGGTTCATTGTAGATAAATCCGTTCCCTCGATCATAACCTTTCCTTCTGTCGGCCTGTCCACACTGCCAAGGATATGCAGCAGGGTGGACTTTCCGGAACCGGACGCCCCTACAATCGCCGTGAATTCTCCTTTTTGTACAGACAAATCAATCCGATCCAGCGCTACAACCTGATTGTTCCCGAAACCATATACCTTTCGAACCTGTTCACATCTTAATATCTCCACTTCGCTTTCTCCTTTCTGTTACGCGAGTTCTCCTGCGTACAGTATAGCAAAGGAAAGTGACATCTCAGTGACGATATATCCTGATTTCAAAGCACGCGCCGCCGCCTTGAAGATTTCGTGCGATGATCGTCCCATTTTGCATCTCAAAGATCGCCCTGGCAAGAGCCAGGCCGATTCCGATTCCATGTCCCAACGCCCTTCTACCCCGGTAAAAGCGTTCAAACAAATGGGGCAAATCCCCCGGATCAAACCCCGTCCCCTCGTCCCATATCCGGATTTCCGCATAGAGAGGATTGCCCGAATAATCACAATGGACGGTTCCGCCGGGTCTGGAATGTTCCATACAATTCTTCAGGAGATTCATCAGAGCTTCCATTGTCCACTCCAGATCCCCCCAACATTCCGCACAGCCCTTCTCCGGAATCTCAACGGTAATATGATCCTTTCGCAATAAGTCATTTAGATTCTCTGCCGCCAGATTTAATACGGTATATAGATCCACTCTCTCATACTTCATCGGCAGAGTCCCGGCGTCGATTTGAGACAGCGTGAGCAGGGACTCTTCCAGGCAATTCAGCCGTTCGAGCTGCCTTTCGATCGAATCAGCATACGAACCGGCTGCCTCCTTCTTCATCAGCTGCAGGGACAGAAATGCCGCCGTGATTGGTGTCTTTAGCTGGTGTGCGATATTAGCCAGGTTTTCGGCGAAGCTTTTCCTTGCGGCAACCGCCGTTTCTCTGGTCTGATAGAGTGTTGTCACGGTCTTGTAGATCTCATCCTGTAATTGAGAAAACTCATCCTCCTGCGTCTGGATCAACGTCCCCCCGGCTCCTAGATTGACCTGCTCCAAATACCTGGTTAAATCAACGATGCGCGTCTGATTCCGCCTGCGCAGTGCCCGCCCTGCAAAAGCGAAGGCACCCGTAACGGCAGCAAGCACAAGAAAGGGAAGAATTAAAATATGAAATGGAAGTCCTTTGCAAAATTCATCTACACGATACCCGTACCGCTCCAAATAATCATTTCCTGCCACATCTTGTTCTGTCAGTGAATGATACTCTTTCAAGGCAGACAATAGTCCAGACTCCGCTTCCGGGACCGTTTCCAGGATAATTTCGCTAAATGCAGAGATATGTTCAAACGCGATCTGCTGG
>CALWGS010000162.1 GCA_944380155.1 uncultured Lachnospiraceae bacterium | reverse complement strand
CCTGATATTCTTGTATGCAGAACCGAGCACCCCTTAGAACCCGGAATCAAGGATAAGATTGCGCTGTTTTGCAATGTTCCAAGCACACATGTGATGCAGAACCTGGATGTTGAGACCCTCTATGAGGCTCCTCTGGCCATGGAGGCCGAGCATCTTGCCGATGTGGCCTGCGAGGTCTTAAACCTTCCCTGTCCCAAGCCGGATCTGACAGACTGGGAGGCTATGGTGGATGCGCTCAAGCACCCTTCCAGACATGTGAAAATTGCTCTGGTCGGCAAGTACACCCAGCTGCACGACGCTTATATCAGTGTGGTAGAAGCGCTCAAGCACGGGGCAACCGCACATAATGCCGCCGTAGAGATCATCTGGATTTCCGCGGAGGATGTGACGGATGCGAACGCGGCCGTACTCCTTAAGGACGCGCAGGGAATTCTGGTTCCCGGCGGCTTTGGCGAACGCGGCATCGAGGGCAAGATTTCCGCCATCCGCTACGCAAGGGAACATGCTGTTCCCTATCTCGGACTATGTCTGGGAATGCAGATGGCAATTGTGGAATTCGCGCGGCATGTAGCCGGACTGAACGACGCGCACAGCGCGGAGCTGAATCCCAACACCCCCTACCCGGTGATTCATCTCATGCCCGAGCAGAACGGCGTGGAGAACCTCGGCGGCACGCTGCGGCTTGGTTCCTACCCCTGTGTCCTCTCCCACGATTCCCTCGCATATCATCTGTACGGCACTCCCGTTATTCAGGAACGCCACAGACACCGCTATGAGGTGAATAACGATTACAGAGAGGTTCTGGCCTCCCACGGCATGAAGTTCTCCGGACTCTCGCCGGACGGCAGAATCATCGAAATGATAGAGCTCCCCGGACATCCCTGGTTCGTAGCGACACAGGCACATCCGGAATTCAAGTCAAGACCCAACAGGCCCCATCCGCTCTTCAAGGGCTTCATCGAAGCCTCCCTGCGCCACGCGGAAAAGCAGTCATGAGCCTGCTCACAAGCGGGAAGCCGCAAAGCACATGCGACTTTTTTCGGCTCCCGCTTCCGGATCCCGATTCCCCGTGATCAAAAAGACCGGACAGAGAGTTTCTTCTCCCTGCCCGGTCTTCTTATTCCTTCAGCCGGCAGATTCCAAACAAAATACTTCCGAGAAAAATGCACAGATCCGCCAGATTCAGCACAATCCGCCTCAGAAACGAGAACCGGAAGTAATCCACCACATATCCCTTCCGGATCCGATCCGCCAGATTCGAGGCGGCCCCGCCTGTAATCAGCGCAAGTGCCAGCTTCTCGGCCGCTCTCCCCTTCTTTAACGAAAGAACAAACCATGCCAGCGCGCAGCCGGACATCACTCCCGATACCGCAAGAAGCCCTTCTTTTTTATCCTCCATCAGATTCAGCGCCGCTCCGCGGTTATGATACTTTGTCAACAGAACCTTCCCTCCAAGAACCGGACGGCTGTCGGGATAGCTCAGATTCTCCTCTGTATATTGCTTCAATACCTGATCCGCCGCGAAAGCAAGAGCGGCCGTCAGAAGATAGCCTGCCGTGCGCGGACGTCCTGCAGAATGTTTTTCCTCCATCGTGTACCCCCTCCTATCTCGCCAAAATGACCGTCATGATAGAAAATCGGGAATTCTCCCTCTAAATCTTCTTATACACATCTCCTCGATTATCTATATGTTCAACTGATATGACTTCTATTGTGTCCTCTACAGCATACAATATCACTGATATTTCATACCTCTCTTTCTGTCTTCCATCCGCCCCCAAGCCTTCTTCCACAAACGAAAAAAAAGAGGCTTTCGCCTCCCTCTCGTGAAATCAACATCACACCCTGCTTCCTGTCCATAGAATGGAGACGGTGGGATTCGAACCCATGACCTATGCGTTGCGAACGCATCGCTCTCCCAACTGAGCTACGCCCCCAGAGAGCAGATAACGGGAATCGAACCCGCAACCTCAGCTTGGGAAGCTGATATTTTACCATTAAACTATATCTGCATCAGTACTTTATCCATTATAGCATGATTTTTTAAAAAATCAACTATAAATTTAATTTTTTTCATATATCAATCCGAACCAGATCCGCCGGGCTGCCTGCATAATTTCTGCAGCCCGGTGAATCCAAATTCCCGTCCCGTGACTTCTATTTGGGGAAGAACTCCGTGAAATCCAGTGTAGCAAAGTAGTCCTCCGGCGTCTCCGCCCTGCGGATTAACTGCACGCTTCCATCCTCTTTCAGCAGCAGCTCCGCCGACCGAAGCTTGCCGTTGTAATTATACCCCATCGCGAATCCGTGCGCGCCCGTATCGTGAATCACCAGAAGATCCCCGATATCAATCTTGGGGAGCATCCGGTCGATTGCGAATTTATCATTATTCTCGCACAGAGAGCCCGTAACATCATACTTGTGATCGCACGGCCAGTTCTCCTTACCCATGACGGTAATATGATGATATGCGCCATACATGGCGGGTCTCATCAGATTCGCCGCACAGGCATCCACGCCGATATATTCCTTGTAGATGTGCTTCTCATGGATTGCCGTTGTAACCAGATGCCCGTAGGGCGCCAGCATGAACCGGCCAAGCTCCGTGAAGATAGCGACATTTCCAAGTCCGGCAGGAACCAGGATCTCCTCGTATGCCTTCCTGACTCCCTCGCCAATCACAAGAATATCATTCGGCTCCTGATCCGGACGGTACGGAATCCCGACGCCGCCCGAGAGATTAATGAAGGTGATCTGTGCTCCGGTCTCCTGCTTTAGCTCCACGGCAAGCTCAAAGAGCGTTCTTGCGAGCATCGGATAATAGTCATTCGTCACCGTATTACTGACAAGGAAGGAATGAATGCCGAAATACCTGGCACCAAGCTCCTGAAGGCGGCAGAACGCATCCTTCATCTGATCCTTCGTCATGCCGTACTTGGCATCCCCCGGATTATCCATGATCCCGTTGCTGACCGTATAGACCCCGCCCGGATTATACCGGCAGCAGATAGTCTCCGGTATCCCGCACTCCTGCTTCAGGAAATCAATCATGGTATAATCATCCAGGTTAATATATGCGCCAAGCTCCCTTGCCTTCGTATACTCCCCGGCCGGCGTATCATTCGAGGAGAACATAATCTCGCTTCCCCTAAGCCCGACCGCCTCGGAAAGCATCAGCTCCGTCAGAGAGGAACAGTCCGCGCCGCACCCCTCCTCTCTTAGAATCTTCATAATATACGGATTCGGCTCCGCCTTCACCGCGAAATACTCCTTGAATCCCGGATTCCACGAGAACGCCTTCTTCAGCAGCCTCGCATTCTCCCGGATCCCCTTCTCATCATAGATATGAAAAGGAGTGGGATATGTCTTCGTAATCTCCCTGAGCTGTTCCAACGTCACAAATGGTTTCTTCACAACAATCCTCCGTTCCTGTATTCCCCTACGCCTTCTTTCTCTTCCGCCAGACCCGAATAAACTCCGCCGCAATCCATCCCGCCAGACATAATGCTGAGATCACGGCTCCCGCCCGAAGCCCCGGCGTCGAGTAGGTCAGTTCGATTTCACTCTCCCCCTCCGGTATCTCAATGGCCATGAACATACCGTATGCCTGATAGATCCTGGCAGGCTCGCCGTTCACCTCTGCCTGAAAGCCTGAGGAATACGGAACCGACAGGAATAACAGCTTGTCCTGATCCGTCGTAACCCTTCCCGTGATCCGGTTCGTATCAATTACAATACCGGTCATCGGCTCCTCTCCCCGGACCTCCAGCTTCTCAGCGGTATCCTCCGCGAATACATAATACAAAATAATCTTATCATACCGGAGCGTCCCCACCTCGCTCATGGTGAAGGCCAGTTCCGTCAGGCCGTCCTCATAATACCCCAGATTCATCAGGATATCCTTCCGCCCGAAGTAATCCTTCTTACTCTTGGCGTACAGGGTACATTGCTGAAGGCTTCCCTCGGTCGCCGCAGCCGCCACACAATAGCTTGCACCGCTGAATCTGGCGTCCTCAATGTACAGATACACCTCGGCTCCGGCCGGAACCTCCGTATCATAGATCACCCAGTCCTTCCGGTTAAGGAACTCCATGCTTCCTTCCTCCAGGATCACAAGGGTATCCTCTCTGGGATTCAGCTCCGCCTTCAAAAGCCCTGCTGTCGTGGACCCTGCCGTCCCGGCTCCCGGCTCCTCCTCCAGGATCACAGAGGTCAGCATCAGCTGCTGACGCCGCAGGCCCGATGCACCCTCGATATCCTCCTCCAGAATATAGGTATCATAAGTAAAGCCGAGCGGGAGCACATATTCATTCTCATACAGCGTTCCAACCGTCCCGTCCTTCCCCGTGAAGCTCGCAATCTCCGTATATCCGTAAGGAATCCTCTCGTTATAAACATCCAGCGTAATCCGGTATCGCACGCCAAGCAGGGCATTCATCGCCATCCTCGCATTCAGGGACGCGATCTTAGCCGAGAAATTGGACGTACTGACATCCTCCTGAATAATGAATTCCGAATAATATGGATTCATCAGGCTGTAATACGCCGATAACCCGTGATACCCGGCAAGCAGAGCGGTATTATAGCTCCGGATTGCCTTCTGCTCATTCGGAAATACCTGCTCTATGGAGTCATCCTCCTCCTCTGCCTCCGTAACCGTCCTGGTTCCCGTGAACACCGCCATCATTTCCTCCATGGTCGGAACCTCTACCACCTTCTGCGCCGTCCGCTTGCTGTCCGGGATATAGCCGTCAATCCGGAAGAACTCCCCGTCTCCAAGTTCCTGCGCCTCCTCTGCCAGTGTTACCAGCGGAGAATCCATCAGATTCGCATAATAAGTTCCCCCTTCGGGATACTGGCGGATCATTCCCCTGTAATGATAATTTGCATTCACGCCCACACTGCAGATCGTAATGCCAGCCAGCCCGATGCATGCGATCCGCTCCTTCGTCCGCGCGGAGAACTTCGGATCACCGGCAATCTTCCGGCGGTATATCACAACCAGCACCATCAGGAGCACCACGCCCCCTATGCCGTAATACTCGGTGCGATACCCCATGACCTCCGCATATACATTCAGAAGAAGCAGCCCGAGAACCCCGGCCCAGATGAGCCCAAGCCGCCAGCGTGAGGCACGAAGCAGCTCAGGTACCATCTCCATGGAAAGATAGCCGACCAGGAACGCGAAGCCGAACAGCCAGCGGTTCGACATATAGGCAAATCCATTCAGCGCATATCCCGCGAACGGAACCGCTATCATAACAGCCCCGAGTACAAAGAACACCTTCAGGGTCAGATACTTCTTCCACTTTGTGGTAAACAAGAGCAGCACTGCCGCGAACGCAATCGACGCATACCCCTGGAAATTCCAGTAGCCCGGTGACAGCGGCGGCCCCGTAAAGGAGATGATCGTTCTCCCCAGGTACTTCAGCGTATAAGAATCTCGCAGCTTCACGGCGTCCTCAACATAGCGGGGATTATTCAGAAACCTCAAAACCACGGGAAGGAACAGC
>CALWGS010000161.1 GCA_944380155.1 uncultured Lachnospiraceae bacterium | reverse complement strand
GGGACAGGAGAAGGAGGGATGGCTTGCGGAACTGATTGCGAAGATCAAAAACGGCAGCCCACAGGAGATTGCGAATACGATTCTGAAGGAGGCTCTCATGAAGCATGAGAATATCCCGGAGGATGATATGACGGTGCTGGTATCAGGGATCTGGAAGCGGTAGAAGAGCGGGTTCGGGCTTGATCTTTCGGGGCTTTGAGAGTACAATGGTTGAGAAATCATGGGAAAGTACGGAATGATCTGCGGGAGCCGATATGAAGAAGAAATGGACGGAATATATCCGGACGGAATATATCCGGAATTATCGTATGCTGCAGACAGGGGATCGCGTGGCGGCCGGAGTTTCCGGCGGAGCGGATTCGGTCTGCCTGCTGCGGCTTTTGTGTGAGTTAAGAGAGCAGTATCAGCTTGACATCTATGTGGTTCATGTGAATCACGGGCTGAGGGGAAGAGAAGCGGATGAAGATGAGGAATTTGTCCGCAGCCTCTGCGGGCGGCTTGGGGTTTCGTTCCGGGCCGTGAGAGAGGATGTGAGGGAGTACGCAAGACAGAGGGGAATCGGAGAGGAAGAGGCGGGGAGACAGATTCGGTATCGGGCTTTTGCGGATGAGTGCGCCAGAACGGGCTGTCGGAAGGCAGCGGTGGCGCATAACCTGGAGGATCAGGCTGAGACGGTGCTGTTTCGGCTCTTCCGCGGGAGTTCTCCCTCCGGACTTGCCGGAATCCCGCCGGTGAGAGAGTTAGAGCCGGGCTCCGGGATCCTGCTGATTCGGCCCCTGCTTGGCACGTCAAGGGCGGAGATTGAGGCGTATCTGAAAGAAGAGGGACAGGATTACCGGATCGACCGGACGAATCTGACCGGAGATTATGCGAGGAACGTGATCCGAAACGAGATTCTCAGTACGGCAAGAGAAAAGGTCAATGCCCGGGCACCGGAGCATATCGTTCGGGCAGCGGAGCAGCTTTCCGAGCTGGCGGAGGTGTTCCGGGAGAGTGTGCGGGCGAAGGAGGCGTTATTCGTAAGAGACCGGGAGGACGGGGTGTTCCTGGCGGACGGGGTTGCAGGGTGCGGGCGGCTTACGGCCTGCGAGATCATTTTGAATGCGATCGCGAGGCAGTCGGGAAGCAGGAGGGATCTCGAACGTGTTCATGCGCGGGAGGTTCTGGCGCTGTTCGCGGGCCAGTGCGGAAGGCGTGTGGAGCTTCCGGCCGGGCTTAGTGCGCTTCGGACTTACGGAGGAGTTATAATCGGCAGGGAGCCTTCGGAATCGGAACAGGAACAGTCAGAGCTTTGGATTCCCGCTGCGATTCCGGGGGACTGGTATCTTCCGGAGCTTGGCTGCCGCCTCCGGATAGAGCTTGCGGATTATGAAAAAAATATGATAATTCCGAAAAGTAACTATACGAAATGGTTTGATTATGATAAAATAAAGGATGCTCTGGTCTTAAGAACCCGAAGGGAAGGGGATTATCTTCAAATCGGGCCGGACGGAGGGAAGAAGACGATTAAGACACTGATGATTGATGCGAAGATTCCGGCGCGGCAGCGCGGGAGAATTCCCTTGCTCGCCGCGGGTTCCCATGTGCTGTGGATGCTTGGAGGGCGTTCGAGCGAGGCATTTCGAATCGGAGAGAAGACCGGTCGGATCTTGAAGGCATCGTTATACGGAGGATACGGATATGGCGGAAAGGATTGAGGTATTATTATCAGAGGAAGAGGTTGAGAGGAAGATTCAGGAGCTCGGGGAGCGGATTACGGAGGATTACACGGGGAAGAACCTGCATCTGATCTGCATTCTGAAGGGCGGAGTCTTCTTCATGACGGAGCTGTCCAGGCGGATTACTCTTCCTGTGACCATTGATTTCATGGCGGTCTCGAGCTATGGAGACGGGACGGAGAGTTCGGGCAGGGTTCGGATTGTGAAGGATCTGGATGAGGCGATTGAGGGGAAGGATGTTCTGATTGTAGAGGACATTATTGATTCGGGCAGAACACTGTCCAACCTGATTGAGATGCTTAAGAACCGCAGGCCGGCCAGCATTAAGCTGTGTACGCTGCTTGACAAGCCGGAGCGCAGAGTCGTTCCGGTTGAGGTGGATTATGTCGGATTCCGGATACCGGACGAATTCGTCGTCGGATATGGTCTGGATTATAAGCAGCGGTACCGCAATCTGCCTTATATCGGCGCGGTAGTTCAGGAATAGAAGGAGGAATTAACAAATTGAGACGATCAATGAAGGGCTATGGGTTCTATATTGTCATTCTGGCGATCATTCTGTTGACAGTATATTTATCCGACGGAATGAGGACGAGCAGCTCGGGGAATTATGAATACTCGGACTACCTCACCGATCTGGAGGCCGGGAATGTGGCCGCAATCGAGATCTATCAGAATGAAGAAGTCCCGACCGGTGAGGTTGAGGTCTATACGGTCGACGGACGGGTCAGAAGCTTTTATCTCTCGGATGTGAACGAAGCCATACAGGATGCCCGTGAGTATACCGTATCCTCGGTTGTGGTGCACGATATTTCGAAGCCGAACTGGTTTTTGACCAGCGTGCTTCCGTACCTGCTTGGGTTCGTTGTGATTCTGCTGATGTTCTCTTTTTTCACGACTCAGACCGGATCGGGCGGGGGGAATTCGAAGGTGATGAACTTCGGAAAGAGCCGGGCGAAGATGACGACGGATGAGGGGAAGAGGACGACCTTTAAGAATGTGGCCGGACTGCATGAGGAGAAGGAGGAGCTCAGGGAGATTGTGGACTTTCTGAAGTCTCCGAAGAAGTATCTTCAGGTCGGCGCGAGGATCCCCAAGGGAGTGCTGCTTGAGGGACCGCCCGGAACCGGCAAGACGCTGCTTGCAAGAGCCGTGGCCGGGGAGGCGGGCGTTCC
Source organism: uncultured Lachnospiraceae bacterium (assembly GCA_944380155.1). Taxonomy (GTDB): domain Bacteria; phylum Bacillota; class Clostridia; order Lachnospirales; family Lachnospiraceae; genus Caccomorpha. The sequence goes on along the minus strand of CALWGS010000161.1, from coordinate 18,937 downwards.
GTTCTTCTCGATCTCCGGATCGGATTTCGTGGAGATGTTCGTTGGAGTCGGAGCCTCCAGAGTCCGCGATCTCTTCAGCGATGCGAAGAAGAACAGCCCGTGTATTGTATTTATCGACGAGATTGACGCGGTGGCAAGGCGGAGAGGAACCGGAATGGGAGGCGGCCATGACGAGAGGGAGCAGACCCTCAATCAGCTGCTTGTCGAGATGGACGGCTTCGGAGCGAATGAGGGGATCATTGTAATGGCGGCCACGAACCGGGTGGATATTCTGGATCCCGCGATTTTGAGACCCGGACGCTTCGATCGGAAGGTGATGGTTGGAAGGCCGGATGTGAAGGGCAGGGAAGAGATTTTAAGCGTACACGCCAAGGGCAAGCCGCTGGGTGAGGATGTGAATCTGAAGCAGGTGGCGCAGACAACGGCGGGCTTTACGGGCGCGGATCTGGAGAACCTGCTCAATGAGGCGGCTATCTGCGCGGCTAAGGATGACAGGAGTTATATCAAGGAAGAGGATATTAAGAAGTCATTTATCAAGGTCGGGATCGGAACGGAGAAGAAGAGCCGCGTGATCACCGAGAAGGAGAAGAAGATTACAGCCTTCCATGAAGCGGGACACGCGATTCTCTTTCATGTGCTTCCGGATGTCGGACCGGTCTACACGGTGTCCGTTATCCCTACGGGAATGGGAGCCGCGGGCTATACGATGCCGCTTCCGGAGAAGGATGAGATGTTCAATACCAAGGGAAGGATGCGTCAGGATATTATCGTGAGCCTCGGCGGCAGAGTGGCCGAGGAGCTGATCTTCGATGACATTACGACCGGGGCGTCCCAGGACATCAAGGTGGCGACCAAGACAGCCCGGAGCATGGTAACGCGCTACGGTTTCTCCGACAGCATTGGTATGGTGAACTATGATAATGACGATGATGAGGTCTTCATTGGAAGGGATCTGGCGCATACCAGAAGCTACAGCGAGAATGTGGCGAATGAGATTGACACGGAGGTTCGCCGGATTATTGATGAGTGCTATGCGGAGGCTAAGCGGATTCTGCTGGAATACGAGGACGTCCTTCACAAGTGCGCGGCTCTTCTGATAGAAAAGGAACGGATCGGCAGGGAGGAATTCGAAGGTCTTTTTCCGAAGCAGGAGGAGAGCACCGAACAGGAGCCGATCTTCGGCCAGGCGGAGCCGGTTCACGCGTGATTGGGAAATCTGTACAGAAAATCACGGATTTCGGCCTTCTTTTTGAAACGGAGGCCGGATGCCGCAAAATACATGGTGAGAACCAACAAAAATCAAAAGGAATCCCGTCAATGTTTATGCACACTTATTTTTTGAGGCGTGATATACTATAACGCGTAAACCCCAATACATTATATAGTTTTTGCTACACCCCATAAGTAACAAAAATACCTTCTCCGAGAGAGGACAGCCAGGCGGCTGTCCTTTTTTCTTTCTTACGGTTTTCGGATCTTAAAATACAGGATGGATTACTCCGAAGTTCAAATTTTGTCCGTGAGGCCTTAAGGTTTCCTTAAGTTTAAGTTGTATTCGCGCGGAAATTGGTATAGAATAGAATACAGGATAAAGGGTCTTATGAATGGCGTGGCTGGAGTATAAGGTAAGGAGACAGGGACATGATGAATTATAGTATTAATTTAAATAAGTTATCGCGTGTAGCTAAAGCACAGCTATACATTGACAGGATGACACCGGTTCTGAATAAACGTGCCCTGTTCAGCGACGGAACGGAGAACTTCCGGATCCCTGCGGAGCCGGATCCCGGAGATGAGGTGACGATCCGTTTCCGTACCGCTGCTGCGAACGCGGATGTGGTGTACATCATCTACGGTAATGAACGCAGGCGGATGCAGCTTGCGCAGAGAGAGGCCGTGTTCGATTATTATGAAGCCCGGTTCTCTGTCGGAGAGGAGAGACTGGATTATTATTTTGAGATTCCGTGTACTTACCATACTTACTACTACAACCGGAACGGAGCGTCCGAGAGACTGATGCCGGAATATAATTTCAGCATTATGCCGGGATACCACACTCCGGACTGGGCGAAGGGCGCCGTATTCTATCAGATTTTCGTGGATCGGTTCTGCAACGGCGATCCGTCGAACGATGTTCTGGATCAGGAATATTGTTACATTGGAGAAGGTACCGTGCGCGTGACGGACTGGAACAAGTACCCTGCCGCCATGGGTGTGCGCGAGTTTTACGGGGGCGATTTGAAGGGGGTTATGAAGAAACTGGACTATCTTCAGGATCTCGGAATCGAAGTGATCTATTTTAACCCGCTGTTCGTATCGCCGTCGAATCATAAGTATGATATTCAGGATTATGATTATATTGATCCTCATTTCGGCGTTATTATTGAGGATGAGGGCGAATGCCTTCCGCGGGGGGAGACCTCGAACAGGAAGGCCACCCGGTATATCTCCCGGGTGGCCTCGAAGGTGAACCTCGAGGCCAGCAATCAGTTCTTTATCGAGCTGGTGGAGGAGATTCACAGAAGGGGCATGAGAGTGATCATTGACGGGGTATTCAATCACTGCGGCTCCTTTAATAAGTGGCTGGATCGGGAGCAGATCTATGAGAATGCGGCCTCTTATGAAAAGGGGGCTTATGTATCGGGTGACAGCCCGTACGCGACCTTCTTCCGCTTTCGAGAGGACGGAAGCTGGCCGTATAATAAGGCATATGACGGATGGTGGGGGCATGATACCCTGCCGAAGCTGAATTATGAGCAGTCGGAGAAGCTGTATGATTATATTATGAGGATTGCCCGCAAGTGGGTTTCCCCGCCCTATAACGTGGATGGGTGGAGACTGGACGTGGCGGCGGATCTCGGACATTCCTATGAGTTCAACCACAAGTTCTGGAAGGATTTCCGCAGGAATGTCAAGGAGGCGAATCCTGACGCCCTGATCTTAGCCGAGCATTACGGGGATCCGGCGGCCTGGCTGATGGGGGATGAATGGGATTCTGTTATGAACTATGACGCGTTCATGGAGCCGGTGGGGTGGTTCCTTACGGGAGTGGAGAAGCACAGCGATGAGTTCCGGCAGGATATGATCGGGCGCTTTGATTATTTCTATGGCTCGATGCGTCATTATATGTCACGGTTCAATACGCAGTCTCTGTTCACCGCCATGAATGAGCTGTCGAATCATGATCATTCCCGGTTCCTGACCAGGACGAATCATAAGGTCGGGCGTGTCGCGAGCGCCGGCGCGGAGGCGGCGAATCAGGGCGTGAACAAGGGGATTATGCGGCAGGCGGTGGTGATGCAGATGACCTGGCCGGGGGCACCGACGATCTATTACGGAGATGAGGCCGGGCTGTGCGGCTGGACGGATCCGGATAACCGGAGGACATATCCCTGGGGCAGAGAGGATCAGGAGCTGATTGCGTTCCATAAGGAGCTGATCCGGATTCACCGCTCGTATCAGGCACTTCGGACGGGCTCACTTCAGATGCTTGACGGGGATCAGGGGTTCATCAGCTACGGGCGCTTCGACAAGACGGATAAGATACTGGTTGCTATTAATAATAATACGAGGCCCATCACCGTGAAGATTCATGCCTGGGAACTTGGAATGACGGATGATGATACGCTGGTCAGTCTGATTCAGACGACGGAGGGCGGGTATGCCCCGAACGCGGTGCTGTATTATCTGGACGGGGGTATTCTGGAGCTGACCATGCAGCCGGTATCGGCAATTATCATCAAGAACCTCACCGGAGCGCCGGGGGCAGGCTGTACGTTTTTCTAAAGAGAGGCACATAGAAAGCAATAAAAACATGAGAGATCGGGTGTTCTTACAGACGTTTGCAAGCTGTAGGGACACCCGTTTTTTGCGGAGTTTCCAGCAATCTCATATTGGTCCTCGTGCATAAAACCGATACAATCGGTCTGGTTATGACCGGGCATACGGATGGCAGATATGGAGCATATGCACCGGAAGAATGATGAGAAAGGATGGACAGGAAGATGATAAGAATAAGGGTGTTACTGACGGGATTGATTGTGATAGCTGCACTTTTGGCAGGATGTGCGCGTACTGTCGTGGAAGAAGCCGGCCGGACGGAGCTTGCGGTGAGCGATACATCGGTGGGAGCAGGAGAGGAAATAGAGATTGTTCTGTCCGTGAGCGGCTATGGGGATGACGCGGCGGGGATCAATGCAATGAAAGGAACCTTAAGCTATGACCGGGATGTATTTGAAACCGTGGAGCAGGAGGATCTTGCATTGCCGGATTCCTGGGAGAATCTCCGGTATAATCCGGAGAACGGACAATTTGTTCTAAGCAGGCGGGCGGGCACTCGGGAGGAAGGCGGCGTGCTTCGGATTCGGCTTAGGGCAGGAGAGGATCTGCCGGCCGGGGACACCCGGATCAGTGTGGAGGAACTGACCGCTTCGGACGGGAAGCGGGAGATAACCCTGGAGGATGCGGAAATTACGCTGAGCGTTGCCGCGGAACCGCTCCCGGAAGTGCCGGAGCCGGATGCGGGAGACGGGGGAGCGGAGGGCGATGAGACGCCCGGAGGAGAGCTGCCTGAGGAAGAATTCCCTGGGGGAGAGCTTCCTGATGGAGAGCTTCCTGAAGGAGAACTGCCGGAGGGAGAACTCCCAGAGGGAGAACTCCCCGGGGGAGAACTCCCTGATGGAGAGGAAGACGGCGGAGGGCCTGAGGATGAGGAGGCCGGAAACGGGGAATCTGACGATGAGGAGTCCGGGGATGTGGTGCCTGACGGCGAGTCAGGCGGCGGATCGTCTGATGGCGGAGAGCCCGGGGATGAGCCGTCCGACGATGAGGTGCCTGACGGCGGCTCAACCGGCGGCACTCAGAATTCGGGAGACGGAGAGGGCGATTCGCAGGACAGTCCGGGCCTGGAAGATAACAGCGGGCAGGCGGATAGTCAGGATCCGGGAAGCAATGCCGGAGCGGAGAATGGCCAGAATTCCGAGGATGGTCAGGTTCCGGAAGGCAGCGGAGAAGAGGCGGATGGTCAGGGCCCGGGAGATAACGTCGGGACGGAGGACGAACAGGCTCCGGAGGACGAACAGGCTTCGGAGGATGAACAGGCTTCGGAAGACAGCCAGGTTCCCGGGACGGCACAGATCGTCGGGAACTCCGGATGGACTGTTATCTTAGGGCTGTGTATTGCTGTAGTTCTGCTTGCGGCCGGAATCCTGCTGCTTTGCAAGAAGAAGGGATGGGGCGGAGGCATGAGGATTCTGGCGGGAGTGCTCATCCTAAGCGCCGGGGCGGCATTTACGGCAGGCAGCGCGGATGCGTTCGGCGGCAAGGGAGATTTGAACGGCGACGGCACGGCTGACTACCTGGATGTCTATCTGCTGAAGGAGCATCTGGTTGCACTGCGGCCTCTGCCGGAGAGCGGATGGAATATGGCAGATATGAATTCCGATGAGGCTCTGACGATCCGGGATCTGTCCCTGCTGATTCAGAGAGTTGAGAACACGGTGGATTATGACGTGGTCATCACGCCTGTCCTGGATCGGGTCTACTATGAGAAGCAGGAAGTATTCCCGCTTCTGTTCGATGCACAGGTTTCCTATGGGGGCACGGTGGATCGGATTGTGATGAATGGTGTGGAATATGAAACCTTCCGGCAAGAAGGGGACTCTCTGTATGCGGTGTCACTGAATGCGGGTGATACTTCCGGAGTACAGGAATTCCATCTTACAAAGGTGGTTCTCGGCGATGGACAACCCGGCGGTCATGGACAGGAGGCGGCAGTGGATCACAGGGTTGTCATTGAGGTGTTAAAGGACGTTCCGTCTGTGGAGAATGTCCGAATAGAGGAACTTGCGGGCACAGAGCAGCTTGAGGTGTCATTCCTTCTAAGGGATGAAGATCTTGCGCTGGTGTCCGCAGGAGTGGAAGTATTCGAAGAAATTGACGGGGAAATGGTCAGGATTGACAGGAAGGAGGTCCGTGCGGGAGAGAATGCGGTGTTCCTGGATCTGACGGCGGGTTCAGCAGGACAGGAGAACTATGTGGTTCGTGTAACGGCGGATTATGACAGGGATACGGATACACTGGATGATCAATCCAATGCCTGTCTGGATGAGGTGCTGTATACGGAAGAGATTACGGTATCCCGTGATGCGATTCAGTTCAAAGATGTCACGGATGTGAAGTTGTATTATAACGACGGAAGCGGTGCCAGAGAAATCGAGATTCTGGATCTCACGGGAGGGCTGCCCGCTGATGCCGCGAATTACTATGCCGTGCTTGAAATGGAGCGTCTGCCGGACTTCTATGCGGGGATCCGGGAGTTCCGGCAGGATGCGGATTCGGGAAGGGTATACGCGGTTCTGGATCAGGAAGATCTGGTTAGTGACTACGAGGACGGAACGGTGGGACAGGAATATCGCATCCCGATTGCATTCCGGGATGCGGAAGGAATTCATCCTCTGATTCCAAGCGCCGCGGAGCTGTTCGCGCAGATGGCTGCGAATCCGGACGGGAGCTACGAGCTGACGCAGGAATTGGATGCGTCCGGACTCTCAGCCGATACGCCTGCGATTGCCGGAGTCTTCACCGGAGAGCTGAACGGGAACGGATATCAGATTCTCAATCTTTCGACTCCGCTGTTTGACACCTTAAGCGGGGCCGTGATCCGTGACCTGGTGATTGATCATGCGGAGATTACATCGGCCCGGAGCGGAATTCTGGCCAATGCCATTCAGAACCAATCGGAAATTGAACGTGTTTTTATCATCAATTCCAGGATTTCCAACCAGGTTGACGGGCTGGGAGCCTTTGCGGGACGTCTGAACCGGTCGGTTATCCGGGAGAGCGCTTCGGTGAATGTCTCGGTAAAGGGACTGGTGGCGGTCGGCGGCATCGTCGGGAAGACGGAGGACGGGGCCGTGATTGAGAATTGCTATGTCACCGGACAGGTACAGGGAACCTACGACCATCCCACCCTTGGCGCGAGAGTGGGCGGAATTGCCGGATGGCACGGCGGGGGCGTGATTCGGGAAAGCTTTGCCCAGGCGCAGATCTTCGCACCCGCGATGAAGGGCAACGGCGGTCTGATTGGAGGGCCGAATACGGGAAATCCCGTGATTGAGGACTGTCTGAGCCTGAGCTCGGGTGCGGGGTACCGGATTGCGGGATTCGATGTTCTGGAAAACGTGAAGAATGTATATGAGTATTCCGGTTCGATAAGCGCGACCAATATCACCGACGCGAACCGGGATCAGATCAAAGAAACGGATGCGGTTTATGACAGGAGCCTGTACGTTGACGCACTGGGCTGGGATGAGGAGATCTGGGAGCTTGGGCTGCTGGAGTACGGCAAGCGCCCGGGCCTGAAGGCCGCGCCGGATCCGGATAATACCTATGCAATCCCGTCCTACGGGCAGATTCGAGAACTTGAGGACTATCATCCGCGCCGGGAGCAGGCCTATTCCAATCTGGCGAAGCTGATGCCGTTCTCAGATATCCGTACTTGGGTGGAGTACGGCAACCGTCTGGCGGATACGGACGCTTTGGCGACGCAGGCGGTGCAATTCATCCTTCCCCTGGACGCCAACGGACTGCCGGTATGGGGTCTGCACACAGGATCGGCTGACAGGATTGCCGCGATCCGGATTGTATTCGAGGATGAGAGGATGCAGGAGTATGAGGTGTCTTACCAGAAGACTCTCGGAACCATCGTTGCGGTCTATCAGATCGCGGGGACGGATCTGCAGTATCAGTTCCATCACTATCTCCAGCCTTTGGAGGAGGAACTGCTTGCGGAGGCGGTGAATCAGGTATCAGACTACGATTACGCCGCGGACATTGCGGCGCTGACGCCAGAGGAGGAGAGCAGGCTTTATACGGATTATTATAACGAAACAGTGAAGCAGGGGCTGGAAGAATTCGTGGAGCAGCTTCTCCTGTCTCAGGCGGAATATCCGTTCTATTGTGACAGGGAAGCGGTGCAGGAGCTGGTTCAGAAGCGGGTTCGGGAGGAGAAGAGCTGGAAGGAGCTCTTATACGGATATAATTACTATGATAAATGGTATCATATTGAGTACAGGGGCGTCATATTAAGCGATCTGCTCTTCTTCGGAGGAAGCCTTCTGGCACCGGACATGAACGCGCAGGAGCTTTCAGAACGGCTGCTTGCGGCGGAGACGAATCAGAGGGAGACTCATCGGACGGTGCTGTTCTATAACAGTGTGCTGAGGGATTATACGGGCAAGGAACTGATGGATTTCCTTGGGGATCTCGCCCGCCAGGCTGCGGGATATGCTGATCCGAACGACTGGTTCGCCGATCAGTTTGACGGGATCTTAAAGGAACAGCCGGCAGTCGGCGGAGCGGACGGGATCCGGTACCGGATCTGGGATATTCTGTGCGGAATTGAGGATGGAAGGAAGAGTATGATCCTTCCGATCCTGACTGCGCCCCAGGAGGATATGTATCTGATCTCCATGCCGTCCCAGCTCATGATCGGCAGCCTGAACCGCTACCCCGACTACCTGAACAAGGACGGCAGGGAAAGAGAGCGGATGCGGAAGATTATTGATGTCTACGCGGAGAAAATGGGAATCTTCTACGGGGTGTCTTCGACCTGGATGGAGCGCTCGGCGGAGATTCTGAACAGCTTTGTGAATATCCAGTACGATACCAGGCTTAACTTCCCGCAAAGCGAAGCCGCGGACGCGGGAGATCAGGATAAGGACAAGACCAGAGATCCGGTTATGAAATGGGTCTACGAAGCCAACAATACGATTAGCGCGAAGAACGGAAGTGCGGCGTCCGCGGACGGAACTAATGTGTACTGGATGCTGGATGCGGCGCTGGGAACGAGCGATTACAACTTTTTTACCTTCAGCCATGAGACCGCCCATAACCAGGACGGCAGATATTTTTACGGAGGAGCCGGACGGCGGGAGGGCACGGGAGGAGAAGCCCACGCGGACGGAAATATCGCCCAGGAGATGCGGGACGGATGTGTGGCCTTCAACATTTCCAAGATCAATGATACCGGTACGGAAATGACGAATAACTTCAGCTATGAGAGGATTGATTCGGCCCAGGAGATTCACAGCTATTACAGGGAAATGTTCGAGACCGGCTATGTGCTGGATTATCTGGCAGCCGAGGCATTCTTAAGACTGACGCCGCAGCAGCAGGCCGCGGTGGCGGTGCAGGCGGTTCATACCCCGGGCGGAACGAATTCGTTCTCTACGGAGTACAGGAGCCTTGGCGTACAGGAGATCGAACAGATGAATCTGACCAAGATCGAAGACTTGTGGGAGAACCGGATCTCGGTCCGGAATCTTGGCGCGGGCTCTTCGGAGAAGGTGAATACCGCGACGGACGGCAGCTATGGCTTTGAGTCCTTCTACAATATGAACTGGTATCAGTCCCATAATGACAGCGGCTCGCCGGATACCCATTCGTTCAAGCGGCTGGGCATGGAAATGTTAGGAGTCGGCGGCTATGAGGGCGGCTATGTGATCTATATGTCGGCTTTGAGCGAAAGCGATCTGGATGCCCTCAGGAAGATTACCGGAGATCCGGATATCACCTGGAAGAGCTATAAGATGAACCGGTTCGAGACAGTGAAGGAGAACCTGGATCGCATCCCGTATTTTGACGCGGAGAGTGTGATCGAACAGTTCCGCGCCGCATTCGAGCAGGATGCACAGAACGGAACCCGGAGCGAGGGAATTGCGGTAAAACGGACGCTCTACGGACTGGTGAAGCGGGCCACGGCAGATTTCAGTGACGGCGGCATCTATGAGGCACCGGAGACCTGGGATCGGATTTCGGAGGAAACGGTTCCCGAGGAAATAGTTCCGGAGGGAGACGGACAGCCGCCGGTTACAGAGGAAGAAGATGAGAAATGGGAGCACAGAGAAGAAGGGGAGAAGTCTCCGGAGATGAATGAGGATAACAGGTAGCGGAAAACAGATGCGGGACTGTCAGGAAGGAGAATATCAGAATTCCTGACAGTCCCGCATTGTCTGCACAAACAGACTGCAGAACATCTTCCGGGGCAGACTGCTTTGGCGCGCGCAGAACTGCTCTTTAGATGACGGAATTCTGATTTGATCAGAGGGAACATTGTCAAACGGAAATGTTGATCGAATGAAAGCAATAGAAAAGGAAAGAAATCTTCCTGCCACATAATTTTATGCACAGTACATTATCCAGTCTATCATATCGAAGAAAAAAAGTCTAGTAATTTATTTCTATTTCTATATAATGAGATTCACAGTCAAAGCAGCTGAAACATAACAGGCCGCAGGCCGTAAGGACAACGGCAGTTAAAACCGCCTGTATGCAGAAAATAAGGGTTTTCTGCAAGACAGGTAAGGTTAGCGTGCCGGCAAGAAGGAGGTATGGAGCATGACAGATCAGGAAGATCGTCGGAAGGAAGAAGCGTATCTGAATACCTGTATTCAGGTGATCAGGCGCAACATTGAATCGTATGAGAAGGAGATCCGGATGATGGACGCGGAGATTGAGGATATGTATGACCGCTACCGCCATGATGATCCCGAGATATTTACGGAATTGTCTAATACGATTACCATGAACAACAATATGAAGACAGCGCTGCATAAGAATCGAAAAGCGCTGAAGAAGCCGTATTTCGGAAGAATCGACGTGAAGGAGCAGGGGCGGGAGCCCGAGACCTTCTATATCGGGAAGGGCGGAGTCATGGACGGGCCGACGACGATTCTGGTCGTTGACTGGAGGGCTCCGATTGCGAATGTCTATTATGAAAACGGCCTTGGCGAATGCGTCTTTCAGGCGCCCGATCATACGGTATGCAGAGCAGAGCTTCGGCGGAAGCGCACCTATGAGATGGAAGGGGACAGACTGATTGATTATTATGATTCCGAGGTAGTCGCAAACGATGAGCTGCTGACAAAGTATCTGGCGAAGAATAAGGAAGCGGTGCTCGGGGAGATTATTGCGACGATTCAGAAGGAACAGAATGAGATTATCCGCAAATCCCCGTATCGCAATATCATTGTACAGGGGGTCGCGGGCAGCGGAAAGACCACGGTGGCAATGCACCGGATCTCCTATATTCTGTATAATTATACGGAGGATTTCAAGCCGGATGATTTCTATATTGTAGGAAGCAACCGGATTCTTCTGAATTATATTACCGGCGTGCTACCGGATCTGGACGTATACGGAATCCGGCAGATGACCATGGAGGAGCTGTTCGTCAGGCTCTTATATGAGGACTGGAATGAAAAGAAATACCGGATCATCCCGTGCGGCGAAAACGGCGGGAACAAGGGAACGGGGAAATGGTTCGCGAAGCTTGAGAATTATTGTAAAAGGCTTGAGAAGGACACCATTCCGGCGGAGGATATCCGTTTCGGGGATAAGGTACTATACTCCTCGGAGCAGATTCGGGAATACATTGCGAATCATCCGTCCATCTCGATTCAGGGGAAAATCGACGCCCTGAATCTGCGGGTACTGACCCGGCTGAAGAATGAAATCACCGGAAGAGATCTAAGCTATGACAGAGAGGAGAGAAAGCGGCTGATTAAGGAATACACCGGATGATTCGGAGGAAAGAAATGGAAGCGCTCCATTTATTCTCTGTATGAGGAGTTCCTGGTGGGAGAAGGAATGACGCCGGAAGAGAGGGGACGACGGGGGATGACCCGGTTCGATGTGTATGGTCTGGCGGCGCTGGCCTATCTGTATAAAAGGGTAAAGGAGACGGATCCGATCCGGGAAGCGCATCATATCGTGGTAGATGAGGCTCAGGATTACGGAATGATGGCCTATTCGGCGCTGCGGTTCTGTATTCCGCAGTGCAGCTGGACGATTATGGGGGATGTGTCCCAGAATATCCGGTTCGGATTCGGTCTGAATGACTGGGAAGAATTAAAGGAGCTGATGTTAACGGATCCGAAGGATTCCTTTGCCGTACTGTCTAAGAGCTACCGGAATACCGTAGAGATCTCCGCATTTGCGCAGAGGATCCTGAAAGCGGCTTCCTTCCGGAGATATCCGATTGAGCCGATTATCCGCCACGGAAATGCGGTCCGCGTGTCGGAATGCGGCACAGAAGAGGAAATGACAAAGCAGGCAGTATCCCTGCTGTCATCCTGGCAGGAGGCCGGGTATGAAACCATTGCGGTGATTTTAAGGAATGAAGCAGAGGCGAAGAAGATCGCGGCGCAGCTGGCAGAGAGGATTGCGGTTGAGGAAAGCGATCCGGGGAAAGCGGCGTTCGGGAAGGGAATTCTGGTGCTTCCGGCCGAATATACGAAGGGACTGGAGTTCGATGCCGTATTGATATACAATCCGACGCAGGAGGATTATCCGGAGGATGACGGGCACGCGAAGCTTCTGTATGTTGCCGCAACCCGGGCGCTGCACGAGCTGGCGGTGGTATATGCGGGCAGCCTGACGGGACTGCTGAGGAAGGACCAGGTGGGATTCCCGGCAGCGGATTTGCCGGTTGCATATTTGGATAAAACAGGTTACAATGAAAGGGATTGGTACCTGCCGGAATAGGAGGAATGGTTCCGGTCAGACAGCAGCAAATGGACAGACAAACTAAGTAAGAAGGATTAGGATATGAACGAACGGGCACTCAAGACATTGGAATATAATAAAATCATTGACAGGCTTGCTTCTCTGGCCGGTTCGGCACTGGGGCGCGAGAAGTGCGAGAAGCTGCTTCCGTCTTCGGATATTGAAGCGATTCGGCGGATGCAGCAGGAGACCTCGGACGCGCTTGCGAGAATCTATCAGAAGGGCAGTCTCTCCTTCTCCGGGATTCCCGATATCAGAGCGTCGGTAATGCGGCTTAAGATCGGGGGCACATTAGGGCCGGAAGAGCTTCTGCGCATCAGCTCCCTTCTCACAGCTTCGCTTCGGGCGAAGAACTACGGAACGCATAAGGAGGACGCACCGGAGGATTCCCTTTCGGAGCGTTTCTCGATGTTAGAGCCGCTCTCTGGCGTGAATAACGAGATTCGCCGGTGTATTCTCTCCGAGGAGGAGATCGCGGATGACGCAAGTCCCGCGCTTAAGAGCATCCGCAGGGCAATCCGGGCGACGAATGATAAGATTCGCGATGAGCTGAATTCCATCGTGAATTCGCAGCAGAACCGGACCATGCTGCAGGATTCGATTGTCACAATGAGGAACGGGCGCTACTGCCTGCCGGTCAAGGCCGAGTATAAGAACCAGTTCGGAGGGATGATACACGATCAGTCGGCGACCGGATCGACGCTCTTCATTGAGCCGATGGCGGTGGTGAAGCTGAATAATGAGCTGAGGGAGCTGGCGCTGAAGGAGCAGGGGGAGATCGAGAAGATTCTGGCCGAGCTTTCGGCGATGGCAGGGGCGCATACGGAGGAGCTGTCCTTCAATCAGGCGACTCTTGCGGAATTTGATTTCATCTTCGCAAGGGCGCTGCTCTCAAGGCAGATGAAGGCATCCGAGCCGGTCTTCAACACCGATCGGGTAATTGATATCAAGAAGGGAAGGCATCCGCTGATTGATCCGCATAAGGTCGTGCCGATTGATATTCGGCTGGGGGATGAGTTCGATCTGCTGGTGATCACGGGGCCGAATACGGGCGGCAAGACCGTGTCGTTAAAGACCGTGGGACTTTTTACGCTGATGGGGCAGGCGGGGCTTCATATTCCGGCCTTCGACGGCTCGAAGCTGGCGGTCTTCCATGAGGTGTACGCGGATATCGGAGATGAGCAGAGCATTGAGCAGAGCTTGAGTACCTTCTCTTCCCATATGACGAATACGGTTTCGATCTTAAAGGAGGCAGATGAGAATTCCCTGGCGCTGTTCGATGAGCTGGGCGCGGGAACCGATCCGACCGAGGGAGCGGCACTTGCGATGGCAATTCTGTCTTATCTGCATTCAAGAGGAATCCGCACCATGGCAACCACGCATTACAGTGAGCTGAAGGTCTTCGCGCTCTCGACCGAAGGCGTGTCGAACGCCTGCTGTGAGTTTGACATCGCAACGCTCAGACCGACCTACCGGCTGTTAATCGGAATCCCCGGCAAGAGCAACGCATTTGCCATCTCCTCAAGGCTTGGACTTCCGGATGCCATTATTGAGGATGCGAAGGCGAGAATCGGATCGCAGGATAAGACCTTCGAGGATCTCTTAAGCGAGCTGGATCAGAAGCGGATTGAGACGGAGCGCGAATATATGGCCGCGAATGAGGCAAGAGCGGAGGCAGAGAAGCTCAAGAAGCGGCTGGCAGAGAAGAACGATCGGATTGATCGGGCCAAGGATCGGATCCTGCGCGAGGCCAACGAGAACGCAAGGGAAATCCTTCAGAACGCGAAGGATTATGCCGACGAGGTGATCCGCAAATACAACAAATGGAGCGCGCAGGGCGGCATCGGGAAAGAGATGGAGGCTGAGCGGAGCGCGCTGCGCGATAAACTGGGAGATACGGATGATAAGCTGGCCGTGAAGGCCGGCAAGAAGGGGAAGGGAAAGCAGCAGGAGGCGTCCCCGGAGGACTTCAAGGTCGGAGACAGCGTGATGGTGCTGAGCCTGAATCTGAAGGGAACTGTAAGCACCGCGCCGAATGCGAAGGGGGATCTCTATGTGCAGATGGGCGTACTGCGCTCCCTGGTGAATATTAAGGATCTGGAGCATATCCAGTCCGAGGAGGAGCCGAAGGAGAAGAAGAAGACGCAGGCGGGGAAGATTCAGATGAGCAAGACCTTGAGCATCAGTCCGGAACTGAATCTCATCGGCAAGCGGGTCGATGAGGCGCTTCCGATTCTGGATAAATACCTGGATGACGCGTATCTGTCCCATCTTCCGAAGGTGACCATCATCCACGGGAGGGGAACCGGAGCCCTGCGGGATGCCGTGCAGGCGCATCTGAAACGGACGAAATATGTGAAATCCTTCCGGATCGGGGGATTTGGAGAAGGGGATCACGGAGTGACGATTGTGGAATTTCAATGAGAGACAGAGCGGAGACGGGATGGAACTGAAATGGAACTGGAGCGGGGAAGAATTAGGACAGGGCGGAACTGGAACAGAGAGGATGATGATGTATGGCGGCAAAACAGAAGATATTGATTGTGGATGACGACGCGAATATCGCGGAACTGATAAGCCTCTACCTGACAAAGGAATGCTTCGATACGAAGATTGTCAATGACGGGGAAGAGGCGATTGCGGCATTCGGCGAGTGGGAGCCGAACCTGATCCTGCTGGATCTGATGCTGCCGGGAATTGACGGATACGAGGTATGCAGGGAGGTTCGGAAGAAATCGAACGTGCCGATTATTATGCTGTCCGCCAAGGGAGAGATTTTTGATAAGGTGCTGGGACTGGAGCTGGGAGCGGACGACTATATGATTAAGCCGTTCGACTCCAAGGAGCTTGTCGCGAGGGTCAAGGCGGTCTTAAGGCGTTTCTCGCAGGGCGGCAGACAGCCGGCAGCGGAGCCTGTGCAGGAGGAAGAGCCGCAGCAGACGGGAGAGTATGTCAGCTATCCCGATCTGATTATCAATCAGACCAATTACTCGGTTATTTATTACGGCAAGACTATCGAGATGCCGCCGAAGGAGCTGGAGCTGTTCTATTTCCTGGCCTCGCATCCGAATCAGGTATTCAAGCGGGATCAGCTTCTGGATCATATCTGGGGCTATGAATATATCGGGGATACCAGAACCGTGGATGTGCACATCAAGCGGCTGCGTGAGAAGATCAAGGATCACCCCGCCTGGAATCTGGCGACGGTCTGGGGAATCGGATATAAGTTTGAGCTGAAGAAGAAATAGGAGCGCCAATGAAACGGACACTGTTAATCAAGCTGACGCTATGTTATCTGATTGCTGCCGTCACCATGTTCGTCCTGCTCAATTTCGTCGGCGTGCGCATGATTGAGAACAGCCTGATCGAGAATAAGAAATCCGTGCTGTATGAAGAAGCGGTCCTGATCGCGGAGGAATACATGGAGAATATCCATACGGACTATATCTCGGCCAGCCTTTCGAATCAGTTAAGGGCGCTGGACGCTTATCTGAACGCCCGGATCTGGATTGTGGATTCGGAAGGGGATGTTATTGCGGACACGCGCGGAACCGGTGTCAGCATTAATGTCAATGAATACGACGAGACCTTTTTGGAGAATACATTCTATGAGGGTAACTGCTTTCCGGGCATATTCTTCGAACCGATGCTAAGCGTGATTCAGCCGGTTCCGTACAATTATACCATTCGCGGCTACATTTGCCTGCATACCTCTCTGGCAGCAGTGAACGAGGAAAGTATTGACTATATGGATATGATCAATATCTGTTATCTGGTCTTCCTGGTCTTCTTGCTTGCCGTATTTGTATATCTCTATATTGTTACCATACGTCCGGTCAAGGCGCTGAATAAGGCGGTCAGGGAATACAGCAAGGGGAACTTTGACTGCCCGATTAAAATTACGTCGCAGGATGAATACTGGGATCTCGGCGCCGCAATTGGGTTCATGGCAGAGGAGCTGAAGAACCTGGAGGATTATCAGAAGAAGTTCGTGGCCAATATTTCCCATGATTTCCGGTCTCCGCTTACTTCTATTCGGGGATATGCAGAGGCGATTCTGGACGGGACCATCCCGCATGAGATGCAGGACAAATATCTGGGGATTATTCTGTTCGAAACGGAGCGCCTGACCAAGCTGACGGAGAACCTGCTCGAGCTGAACAGCTTCGAGACGAAGGGAATGCATCTGGAGATTACGACCTTCGATATTAATTCCGTGATTAAATCAACGGCGGCCAGCTTCGAGGGGACCTGTACGAAGAAGCGCCTGACGCTGAACCTGGAGTTCGCGGAGAAGGAGCTGTTCGTGGAGGCGGATATGGGGAAAATCCAGCAGGTGCTGTATAATCTGCTGGATAACGCGATCAAATTCAGCCACAACGATTCGAGCATCCGGATCAGCACCGAGGAGAAGGGCACGAAGGTATTCGTGGGCGTCAAGGATCACGGAATCGGAATTCCGAAGGACAGCCTGAATAAGATCTGGGAGCGGTTCTATAAGACCGACGCTTCGCGCGGCAAGGATAAGAAGGGTGTGGGACTGGGCTTATCTATCACCAGAGAAATCATTCAGGCACACAATGAGAACATCAATGTCGTCAGCACGGAGGGCGTGGGAACGGAATTCATCTTCACGCTGCCGGCGGCGTAGGGCGGAACCGGGAGCGGCCTTATACGGGGCGGCATGGCGGGGCGGGACCGCCTGATACCGGAGAGGGGATGGATGGTAGTCGGACCGTGTTTTGTTTACAGAAATTTCATAGTATGTTCATATGTAAATGATAGAATTGGTACAGTTTGAGGAGAAAACGCCTTGAAAAAAGGGGCAGGCTGAGGGAGTCGGTCTGTCTGAGGATTGACTGGAACGGAATGAATCCGGGGAACTCTTTCTAAGGAGAAGAAGAACTATGGCATCTGAGAGGAACGATAACAGAAGGGACGAATGGTATTCTGAAGATCCGAAGTATTCCGGCGCCGGGAGCAGATCGGACGGCGGCAGCACATATACATTTATGCAGGAAAAGATCATGCCAAAGAAAAAGAAGAAGCTGAAGCGGTTCGCGGCGGCTTTCTTTGGCACGGTCACTTTGGCATGCGTATTCGGCGTTGTGGCGCAGGTTGTATTCGTATGTTCTGAGCCGTTGATTCTAAGGCTTCTTGGCATGGATTCGGACTCCGGCAGGCAGCAGGTGGTTCTGCCGTCGGGAGAGCCGGGAGCCTCCGGGCAGGATCCGTCCGGATCGGGAGAGACTGTTCAGGGGACGGATTCGTCCGATTCTGCGCAGACTTCCCCGGGGACGGAGAATCCGACGGAGAATCCGACGGGAATGCCCTCGTCGGGGGACTCGTCTGATTCCGGTCTTGTGACGACGGAACCGTCGGAGCATGAGGATTCGGAGGAGGAGACCGTGATCATTGAGCAGAGGGTGGATGCCGATCTGACAGACTATACCAGCATTTTCGCGGATGTCAGGAAGCTGATCGCCCAGGTCAGCTCTTCGATTTTGACGGTAACCTCCGTTACCAACGGCATGGATTGGTTCAATGACCCTTACGAAGAGCGGGAGGCGACCTCCGGCATTGTACTTGCGGATAACGGGACGGATCTCCTGATTCTTGTGAGTCTGGATCGGATTGAGGAGGCAGATCGGATTGAGGTTGAGATTAACGCAAGCCTGTCTCTGGAAGCCTCCATTCTGTCCTATGACAGAGATGTCAACCTGGCCGTGATCCGGATTCCGCTTGCTTCTATCCCGGAGGTGAACCGGAACCTGATCCAGCCGGCGGAATTCGGAGAGTCCTACTCGATCTCAGTCGGCACCCCGATTCTGGCGGTCGGAAGCCCGAACGGGCATGAGGACTCGGCGGAGCTCGGCATGATTACAAGCAAGGGCAGCAGCATCTACATCGTAGATAATCGTCTTGATTTATTTAATACGGACATTTCAGACAGTGAATACAGCGACGGCGTGATTGTGAATATGCGGGGAAAGGTGATCGGCATCATCACTCATACCCTCAAGGAGGGGCTGAACGAGGAGATCAGTACCTCTATCGGCATTTCCAAAATTATGCCGGTGATTCAGCGCCTGGTCAACAACGAGGATCGGATCTATTTCGGCATCCACGGCGAGGAGCCGCCGAGGGAGATCCTGGATCAGGCAGGAGTTGAGAACGGAATCTATGTCAATGAGGTCGAATCCGGCTCACCGGCACTTCGGGCCGGCATCATGAGCGGGGATATGATTGTGAGGATCGAAACTACCCAGATTACCTCCATGACGACCTTCTATAACACCATATCGAGCTACAGCGCGGGGGAGAGCGTGCAGGTGCTTCTGCGCAGGCAGAGCCAGGGGAGCTTTCGGGA
>CALWGS010000160.1 GCA_944380155.1 uncultured Lachnospiraceae bacterium | reverse complement strand
GCATCAAGGTATTGTCCTGCTTGTGCCAAGAAGATACGGAGGGAGAAATCAAACGAGAGCAAACGCAGGAGCAGAGAACAGAAAAGGATAGCATGTATGAACTGTCCGCAAAAAATGACCGACTGATGTTGATCTTCAGGGAGAGGTGTATGAGTATGTTAAGAAGCAGGGGTTCCTGGATCGGTACGATGAACTTGGTCAATCCAGGAAAACGGAGCTTTCGGACCTGGAGGCTGATATCAATGTCCGCCGGGAAGCGGAGCTGGATCTGGAAAGAGCGCGCCATAACGCGAAGATTGAGAGTATGGAAGAGAGCCTTCAGAAGGTTCAGAACGGAGAGCCGGGTCCTTGGACGGGACTTGACAGTGAGGTGAATGAGAAGGCGATCCGGGATGCGATTGCAGAAGAAAATAAGCAGTATGCGGATGCGATGTCGGAGATCCGGGATAAATACACGAAAGAGCAGATGGAGAAGGGCCAGGAAATTGTGGATAAATACGCTGCCAAGGAAGGAGAGTTAATGGAAGAGCTGGCCAAGGAAGCGGTGGATAAAGGGTATGAAGGCGCGGAATTCATTGAGAAGATGAAAGAGTCTTTCTTCCCTGACTCAGACAATGATCAATCAACAGAATAAATCAATCTCAGGAGGACAAAACAATGATGAAAGAATCACAGCAAAAGAGAAGAACAGGAACAGCGAAGCTGATGACCGCCGCGCTGGCCGCGTGCATGGGCTGCGGATTGCTTGCAGGGTGCGGCAGCGGGGACAGTGAGGAAAGGGAGCTTGTCGTGTATACGGCGGTGGATCAGATTTACTCTGAACCTATCTTCGAGGCGTTCGAGGAGCAGACCGGAATCAAGGTACAGGCCGTCTATGATCTGGAGTCGAATAAGACAACGGGTCTGACTAACCGTCTGATTGCCGAGAGAGAGAATCCGGTGTGCGATGTGTTCTGGAACAATGAATTTGTTCAGACAATGGTGCTGCAGGATGAGGGACTGCTGGAGGCTTATGTGTCGCCGTTAGCTGAGGATATTCCGGATGCGTTCAAGGACTCGGATGGCTATTGGACGGCATTCGGCGGCAGAGCCAGGGTGATGCTGGTTAATACCGATCTTCTGTCTCCGGAAGAGTACCCTTCAAGTATTTATGATCTGATCAGTGATCGGTATTCGGGAGACATGATTGCGATTGCGTACCCGATGTTCGGAACGACCAGGACGCAGGTGGCGGCTGTTTATGCGGCGGTAGGAGAAGAGGAGGGCCGTTCGATTCTGCAGGCCTTGAGCGATAAAGGCGTTCAGGTGGTGGACGGCAATTCCGTGACGCGGGATATGGCGGCGGCCGGACAGGTTGCGATGGGATACACGGATACGGATGACGCGAAAGGCGCGATTGCGGACGGAAGTCCGGTTGAGATGGTGTTCCTGGATCAGGGAGAGGGAGAAATGGGTAACCTGATTACTCCGAATACGGTGGCGATGATCAACGGAGCTCCTCACAGTGAGGAAGCAAAGGAGTTCATTGACTATCTGTTGGATCCCGCCATGGAAGAGAGGCTGATTCAGGATGACTTCTTCGATGTATCCCTTCGAGAGGACAGTACCGCGGGTGGTCTGGATGTGAAAGGGATGTCCGTGAACCTGAGAGAGATCTACGAGCAGCTTGAGACTGCGAGTGAGGATATTCAGGAAATCTTTGGAGATGCTTCATGAGTGATACCAGAAAACGAATCTTATGCGCACTGACTGCGCTGGCCCTGCTGTTTGGCGTTCTGCCGCTGGCAGGGCTTTTTGGCCAGGGGGGCGATCCGACGCTTGCGCTTCCCAATGCAAGGCGCCTGGGATTGCTGATGAATTCCGTCAAGCTTGGACTGATTACGGCGCTGCTTTGTACAGCGGCGGGATTGTTCACGGCCCTCTTTATTCATAACAGCCGGTTTCGGGATCGGCCGATCCGCTTCGGATTCCTGCTGATGGCATTCGTGCCGTCTTATATCTATGCTCTGACCTGGATGAATCTGCTGCGGGAGGCAGGCAGTATCTGGCCCGCGCTGCTTCGGATCCGTGCGTCGGGGCTGATTTTCTGTACGCTTACGGAGGTATTTGCCTGGCTGCCGTTGTCTACGGCTGTTGCGCTGCTGGGACTGGAACGGGAGAACCGGCAGCAGCTTGACGCGGCCCGGATCTTTAGCGATGATGACACGGTATTCTGGGCCATACAGCTTCCGGGCCTGGTTCCGTATCTGATGTCGGGAATGGGGATTATCTTTGTCTTAAGCATTACGGATTTCTCCATTCCGTCCCTGTTTCAGTATAATGTATATGCCATGGAGATTTTCTCGGACTTCTCCATTACCGGCAGGGCGGTGAATTCCTTCTGGCTGGCTGTGCCGCTTCTGGCGGCGGCGATTGTGCTGGTCTTTTTAATGCAGGCAGGGGTGGGGCGGATGAATACGCCCGCGCCGCAGCGCCAGGAAGTGGTAATGAATTACTCGCTTTCATTGAAGATTCCCCAATGGATTTGTGTTCTTGTTACGGTGATGCAGATGGTGTTCCCTCTGTTATCCCTGCTGCTTGGCATGGGGGATTTTGCGGAATCGGTGAGGCTGTCCGTGGAAGAGTTCCTGAATTCCTGTGAATTCGCGCTGATTGCCGTGGCGATCTGTCTGCCTGCGGCGCTCATCTGCGCGATTTATGTCAATTGGTTTGCCAGACATCCAAAGCTGCTGCGTCTGCTGCTTGTAGCTCCTCTGGCAGTTCCCGGCAACCTGATTGGGATCGGGCTGGTAACGCTGATTAACGGATCCGTTCTGCATGAGATAGCGGGAACTTCTCTCATGCCCGCACTGGGCTGCGCTGCTCATTTTCTGCCGCTGTGTACGCTCTTCCTGTCGGGAAGCCTGCAGCAGCTTGACCGCGCGCAGATCCGGGCGGCTCTGCTCTTTCAGAACAGGAGAGGAGAAGCGCTGTTCCGGGTGCTGATTCCCATGTTCCTGCCGGCTTTGGTCAGCGGCGGATTGCTGGTCTTTGTTTTAAGCATCGCGGAGGTAGGAACGATTCTTCCGCTGGCGCCTCCCGGGAAGGAGCCGCTTTCGGTGAAAATATATAATTATCTGCATTATGGGGCATCTGATGCGGTGTCCGGATTTTGTCTGGTACTGATTCTGGTGTGTATGGGAATCACAGTCGTGATTCTCCGAATTGGAATGAGAAGAAAGGCACAGGGAGGTGAATGAGATGTGGGAAATCAGAGAACTGTCCAAATCTTACGGATCCGTGCAGGCAGTCAGGCAGGTGAGCTTTCGGATTCAGGAAGGACAGACAGTGGCCGTTCTGGGAGAGAGCGGATGCGGCAAGAGTACGCTGCTGGGGCTGATTGCCGGATTATTAAAGCCGGATCAGGGCAGTGTGGTTCGGGACGGGAAGCCTCTTCCTGCCAGGATTTATCAGCGGGATATTGCGATGGTGTTCCAAGAGGCTGCTCTGTGGAATCATATGAGTGTGAAGGAGAATCTTCTCTTCGGATGTCCGAAGAAGGGGAAACAGGAAAGGAACCGCCTGGCGGAGGAGATCGCCGGAGAGCTTGGAATCGGGGAACTGCTGGAGAGAAGACCGGATGAAATCTCCGGCGGCCAGGCGAAGAGAGCCGCGGCGGCCAGGGCCATTCTGAGCCAGAGATCTCTTCTTCTCCTGGATGAGCCGTTCACCAATCTGGATCCGGAGATGAAGAGCCGGACGATTCAGACGGTGAAAAAGCATTGCGGGGAGCACTGCGCAATTCTTCTTGTCACGCATGACATAGCGGAGGCGGAGGAGTTCGGGGCGCGGATTCTTCGGATGAAGAACGGAGAACTGGAAGATCGGGAAGAGTAAGGGAAGAAAATGCTCAAATCAGAATCACAGGAGGATTCAACTATGCTGCGTTTATGCCGGATGGGAACCCGGAGAAAGGAAGCGATCCGACAGTTGGAGGATCGGTGTATGAAAATGGATCGGACCGTTCACCGGATGTATCTGGATTCGGACTGTAATTTGGATCCCTATATGAAGTGCTTCTATATCCTGGAGATTCAGGGGCATCCAAGGAGTGTGCTGTCGATTTCCAATCTGGAACCCGGAAGGGCGGAGATCAGTGCGTTCACGGATCCGGAATACCGGAGGAGGGGGCTGTTCCTGGAACTGTGGAAGGAAGCGGCTTCCATGCTTGCACACAGGGGATTCGAACGGGCATACTTCGTGCATGAGCCGGTATCGGAGGCCGGGAAACAGGTGCTTCACCGGATGGGGGCAAGGTATGAGAAATCGGAATATCTGATGGAGAAGGTTCTGAATGAAGGAGAAGAGGCGAAGCTGCCGCTGATTACGGAGCTGCCGTCGATTGGGAAGCTGCCGTCGGCTGAGAAGCTTTCAACCGGGACAGACTCATCGACAACCCCTGCTATAGAGATTGCAAGAGCGAATCCGGAGGATGCGGAGGAATTGTCTCTGCTGCTTTCCGACTGTTTCTCCATGGATCCCGAATCTGCCCGGGAGCGGATTGCGGGGGAATTTGCCGGAGAAGATTCGGGCGAAAGTTCCAGAGAAGATAGCGGGGAAGATGCCGGAGATCGTGCGGGGGCGGGAGTCCGGTATCTTCTGTGGAAGGCATCGAGGGGGAAGGCGGCAGCAGGAATGTGTGTGGCCGGCATGGAAGGGGAGAGCGCCTTCCTGTTCGATATCTGTGTCCGGGAACAGGACAGAAGAAAGGGAATCGGACGGGCGCTCCTGCTTCGGGCGCTTGCGGATCTTGCGGCCTGCAAGGTAAGAAGCGTGCGCCTTCAGACCGGCAGCAAGCGGAAGGCGGCTGTGAGGCTCTACCGCTCGCTTGGATTCGCGGTGACGGATCAGATCGATTATTATGAGATGCCTATTGACCCGAGCGAGCCTTTTTCTCTTCCTCGATCCGTTCCGCGAGATCATTCAGGTACATCCAGCGATCCATCTTAGCTTCCAGTTCCTTCTCCAGTGCCTCCTTCTTTCCCATCCACTCATTCAGGGCGGAGTAGTTGGAGGAGGAGGCTTCGATCTGCTGATCCGCTTCTCGGATGCTTTCTTCCAGTGCCGCGATCTCGGCATCTATGGTTTCATAGTCCTTCTGCTCCTGCCAGGTGAACTTCAGGCGGGATTCTCTCTGGCGGCGGTACGTTTTCGTCTGTTCCGGAGCATTTGCCGGATCAGAGGTTCCGGCAGCCGAACCGGAGACGGAGAGAGCGTCAACCGTCTCCCGTCCGGCCTTGAGCGCCGCTTCTTTGTAATCCGTGAATCCGCCCTCGTATTGGCGGATCTGTCCTTCGCCTTCGAATGCGAAGATGCGGGCCGCGATTTTATCGAGAAAATAACGGTCATGAGAAACCGTAACAACAATTCCGTCATAGGTTGCGATGTAGTCCTCAAGCACGGTGAGAGTCTGGATATCAAGGTCGTTGGTCGGCTCGTCCAGGACCAGGACGTTCGGGGCCTCCATGAGTACCTTCAGCAGATAGAGCCTGCGCTTCTCGCCGCCGGAGAGCCTGCCGATGACTGTGTACTGCATGGACGGGGTGAACAAGAAGCGTTCGCACATTTGGGAGGCGGTTGCTGTGCCGTCCGCGGTTCGGATATATTCTGCCGTATCCCGGATATAGTCGATCACGCGCAGGGATTCGTCCATGTACTCATTCTCCTGAGAGAAGTATCCAATCCGGATGGTGGTTCCTATTTCAACGGTTCCGCTGTCCGGAGTTTCGTTCCCGGTCAGAAGCTTTAACAGGGTGGACTTTCCGCAGCCGTTCGGCCCGATGATGCCGATGCGGTCTCCGGGCAGCAGGATGTAAGAGAAGTCCCGGATCAGCAGTTTGTCCCCGTAGCCCTTGGAAATATGATTCAGTTCAATGGTCTTGCGCCCCAGTCTGGAGGAGAGGGCATTGATCTCAATCTTCCCTTCGCTCTCCGGACGCTCCCGATCCCTCAGCTCTTCAAAGCGTCTGATATGCGCCTTCTGCTTCGTGGAACGGGCCCTTGCGCCGCGCCGCATCCATTCCAGCTCAATACGGAACCGGTTCTGGTTCTTCTTCTCCGTGGCCGCAATCGTTTCTTCTCTCTGCGCCTTTAATTCCAGAAATCCGGAATAATTGGACTGGTAGGTGTATAAGCTGCCCTTATCCAGTTCAACCAGCTTATTCGCTGCGCGATCCAGGAAGTACCGGTCATGGGTCACCATGATGAACGCGCCCTGATACCGGTTCAGATAATCCTCCAGCCATTCCACCATAGAAGAATCCAGATGGTTCGTCGGCTCGTCCAGCACCAGAATCTCAGCGGGGGTGAGCAGGGTCCGTACCAGAGCGGCGCGCTTGCGCTGTCCGCCGGAGAGGATGGCGGGAGATACATGCGGATCCGTAAGTCCGAGCCTGGACAGCATGGCGGCGGCCTCGCCTTCGAGGTTGCGGTATTCCTCCTCAGCTGTCTTCTCATGGATCACGTTCTCAAGCAGTGTTTTGGAATCATCGAAGGAAGGGGTCTGCGCAAGGTATTCGATGCGCACCTTCCGTCCGCGGGTGAGCGTGCCCTCATCCGGCTCCTCAAGACCGGCGATGATTTTCAGCAGAGTGGATTTACCGGTTCCGTTGATGCCAATAACTCCGATTTTATCCCCTTCATTAATTCCAAGATTAATATGAGAAAAAAGCATCCGCTCAGTATAGCTTTTGCTCATGTTTTCTATCGTAAGCAGATTCATAATATCCTCCGTATTCGTTGTCTGATATAGGTTTTCAGCTCGCTTGTTTAAGCATAACAGTTCACAAAAGAGATTTCAAGGAAATTTGTGATTGATTTGCCGGGGGAGCGTTAGTATAATAATATTATCAGTTTTGATGAAATAAGAAAGGAGGAAGATATGAGGTATTTCAGACAAAAGTTTAAGGAGATATTGAGTGAATCATTGAGTGCAGTGCTGCCTGTTGTAGTGATTGTCCTGCTTGTCTGTTTTACAATTGCGCGCGTATCACCCGGAATTCTGATGGAATTCCTGATTGGCGCGGGGCTTCTGGTCATTGGAATGATGTTCTTCTCCGTCGGAGCGGATCTGTCGATGTCGGCGATGGGAGAGCGGATCGGAAGCTGTATGATGAAGACAAGGAAACTGTGGGCAATGCTTGGAATCGGATTTGTCCTTGGTGTTATTGTGACAATCTCGGAGCCGGATCTGCAGGTTTTAGCCGGGCAGGTTCCATCAATACCCAATGCGGTTCTGATTGGAGCGGTATCTGTCGGAGTCGGAGTCTTTCTTGTCATAGCGCTTCTGCGTATGCTGTTCGGGATTCCGTTCGCGCCGATTATGATTGTATCGTATCTGATCATTTTTGTGCTGACTGCGTTCGTGTCGGAGGAATTCTCGGCGGTTGCATTCGACTCCGGCGGGGTGACAACCGGACCAATGACAGTCGCCTTCATTATGGCAATGGGTGTCGGTATTTCCAGAGTCCGTAATGACCGTCATGCAGCGGATGACAGCTTTGGACTTATGGCGTTGTGTTCGATCGGCCCGATTCTGGCCGTGCTGATCCTGGGGATCGTATATCACCCGGACGGCGGGAATTACGCGCTGTCAGAGATTGTGGAACCGTCGGATTCCGTGCATCTGGCACAGCTGTTCACATCCTCTCTGCCCCAGTATATGGGAGAAATCGCGGGGGCGGTGCTTCCGATTGTTCTGGTATTCGCGGTGTTTCAGATATTCGCGCTGAAGATGGAGAAGAAGGCGCTTCTGAAGATTGTGATTGGTCTTGTCTATACCTACATCGGGCTGGTTCTGTTCTTAACAGGAGCTAACGTAGGATTCGTTCCGGCCGGAAGCTTTCTGGGAGCGACGATTGGAGCGATGGAGAATCCGTGGATTATCGTGCCGATCGGCATGATTATCGGATACTTTATCGTTATGGCAGAGCCGGCGGTCTACATTTTGATGAAGCAGGTAGAGGAGCTGACAGACGGCGCGATCTCCGGCAATGCCATGAAGCTGAGCTTGTGTCTCGGCGTGGCTGTGTCGGTCGGACTTGCGCTGATTCGCGTGCTGCTTGGGATTTCGGTGTTATGGTTCCTGATTTCGGGATATGCGCTGGCGCTTATCATGTCCTTCTTCGTTCCGAAAATGTTCGTTACGGTTGCTTTCGACTCGGGCGGCGTCGCGTCCGGATCCATGACGGCGGCGTTCCTGCTTCCGCTTGCGGAAGGGCTGTGTCTGGCAATCGGAGGAAATGGAGTGCAGGATTCCTTTGGAATGGTAGCGATGGTAGCGATGATTCCGCTGATTACCATACAGGGAATGGGACTGCTGTACCACATCCGGGGAACCAGACCTGCGGCTCTTGCGCCGGAGGGTGCCGTATCCTGTCTGGATCAGTATGGTACGTATGACATTATTGATTTGTAAGGAGGGGATCGTATCATGGGATGTGTGATGTGCATGAATACTGTGATCGACCGAAGCAGGCTTCCCGAGCTTCTATCCTTCTATCAGGGCCGCGGTATTATGGTGAATTTCATTACGCTATGTCAGGGAACGGCAGCCAGCGAGATCCTGGATAATTTTGGGCTGGAGAGCTCCGAGAGGGCGTTCTTATTCTCCGTGATTACACAGGAGAACTGGGGCGGAATTAAGAGCGGGCTGCAGAAGGAGTTCGGAATCGATATTCCAGGCACTGGGATTGTGTTCTGCATCCCGATGTCCGGCATCGGGGGGCCGAGGGAGCTGAAGTTCCTGCTTGGAGAGCAGCCGTTTAAGAAGGAGGACGAGAGCACGATGAAGGACACAAAGTATGAGCTGCTGTATGTCATCTGCAATCAGGGATACAGCAATCTGGTCATGGACGCAGCCAGGAACGCGGGTGCGGGCGGCGGTACAGTGATCCATGCGAAGGGAACGGGAACTGAGAAGGCAGAGGCGTTCTTTGGGATTACGCTGGCTTCTGAAAAAGAGCTGATTCTGATCGTTACGAAGTTCGAGCAGCGCAATGAGATTATGAAGGCCGTCATGAAGGAAGCGGGTATGGAGAGCAAGGCGAAATCGATCGTGTTCTCGCTCCCCGTTTCGGAGGTGGCCGGACTTCGTCTGGTTGACGAGAACGAGTAAATAGAATACAGAAATAGGAACAGCCGGAGTGTCTCACGGGTTTGCGTGAAAGACTCCGGCTGTTTGATTGTTCACATGAAAGGCGGGTTCCGTTAAGGCTTCCCGCTTATATTTTGTGCCGTCCTACTTCTGCTCCGGCGGCGTAGCAGGGATGAAGGTACGGCTGCCAATCGGGGGCTCCTTGTCGTTCCCGGCTGCCTTCTGTTTTGCTTCTTCGCAGAAATACATCTGGGATCCGATGAGTGTTTTGCCGCGCTTGTCGATCTTCTCGTAAGTGCCGTCCGGCTGAAGGACATGGGCCTTGAGGTTGTCATCGAGCTGTACCTGAAGGATGTGGAGAACCTCCTTCTTCCACCTCTCGTCCTCGACCGGGAAGAGAACCTCAGCACGCTTATCCAGATTTCTCGGCATCTAGTCCGCGCTTCCGATGTACAGCTCCGGAGCGCC
>CALWGS010000159.1 GCA_944380155.1 uncultured Lachnospiraceae bacterium | reverse complement strand
CTATCCCGGCCTCAGGCTCGTCAAACACCGAGAGCCTGGTTTTGCGGGCCAGGATGGTCGCGATTTCGATTCGCTTCAGCTCTCCTCCGGATAAGCTGGCGTTCACCTCACGGTTAATATAATCCCTGGCGCAGAGCCCGACCTCGGAGAGATAACCGCAGACCCCGCTGGTAGAAAGGTGAGTGCCCGATGCAATCGTAATCAGATCACGCACCGTAATCCCCTTAAACCGCACCGGCTGCTGGAAGGCAAAGCCAATCGAACGCCTGGCCCGTTCCGTAATGGACAGATTCGTAATGTCCTCTCCGTCGAACAGAATCTGCCCTGAGGTAGGCTGTTCGATCCCGATAATTAACTTCGCAAGAGTCGATTTCCCTCCTCCGTTCGGCCCTGTGATGACGGTGAAGGTACCGTCCTTGATGGTCAGTGATATATCCTTTAAGATTTCCTTCTGCCCGGTGCTGTCGTCCACGCCGAAGGAAATATTCTTTAGTTCAAGCATGCCGCTCCTCCATTCCTGTATCTGCTTATTCGAAACATAGATATTTTACTCCAGCCGGCCTTCATTTTCAATCCCCAAATCGGTCAAAGCCGCGGGGCAAGGGTTGAGATTTGTTCTCATCAGAGGATGCCCCAAATAATAATTTACGAATTCCGCCGCGCATGCTATAATGGGACGGATATCAGACTGAAAGGAGTATGTACGGTTTATCATATTATGAATACCAGAAAAAAGATTCTTTTACTCGCGACCGGCGGTACCATCGTATCCGCGCAGACCTCGGACGGCCTTGCTCCGTCCTTGGATATTACCAATCTCTTCCCTTTTCTCCCCGGCGTTGCGGATGCTTATGATATTACGGCAAAGAGCATCCTCAACCTGGACAGCTCGAATATTCAGCCAGAGGAGTGGGTGATCATCGCCAGGAATATCTACGAATCCTATCCCGATTATGACGGCATTGTAGTAACACATGGAACGGATACCATGGCTTATACCGCGTCCATCCTGACCTTCATGCTGCCGAATATTCCTATCCCGGTTGTCCTAACCGGCTCTCAGCTCCCCCTCGCCCACCCGCTCACGGACGCGGCGGACAATCTCCGCTATGCATTCGCCATGTCGGCTTCCTCGCTGCCGGGCGTGTTCATCGCCTTCAACCGCAGAATTATCCTTGGCTGCCGGGCCGTGAAGGTACGGACGACCGGATTTGATGCATTTGAGAGCGTGAACTGTGAGGACGTCGGCGTTATCAATTCAGAAGGTCTTATGATCAACCACAAGGTTCTCCCGGTCCTCTCCGGCAAATGCCGCCTGCTGTCCAATCTGTGCTCCGAGGTCTTCTTAATTAAGCTGACACCCGGATTAAATCCCAGAATCTTTGATATGCTCCTTGATATGAATTACAAGGGCATTGTCATCGAAGCCTTCGGCGCGGGCGGGATTCATTTCGTTCACAGAGATCTCATTTCCAAGCTTCAGAAGCTGACGGAAAGCGGGATTCCGGTTGTCGTATCCAGTCAGTGCCTCTATGAGCGAAGCGATCTGTCGATTTACCAGACCGGGAAGCTGGCCTTAAAGCAGGGCGTGATCCAGGCCTATGACATGACCACGGAGGCTGCCGTTACCAAGCTGATTTGGGCACTCGGACAGACGGACTCCCTGGATGAGATCCGACAGATCTTCGCGACCAGCTATGCGGGAGAGGTTCGGATCTAGCTGCGGTACGGACTTCTGCACACATGACCTCCTTGTGCATAGAATGATAGGAAAGGAGAATGTCTATGTGTGGAATTATTGGATTTACCGGATATCTTGATGCGGCGGAGGTTCTGCTTGAGGGGCTTTCGGCTCTGGAATACAGGGGGTATGACAGCGCCGGAATTGCCTGCTGCGTGAATCATCAGATCGTGACCGTCAGGACAGCCGGGAAGGTCGCAAGACTTCAGGAAAAGGCAGCGGGCAGGATTCATTCCTCCTGCGGAATCGGCCATACCCGCTGGGCTACGCATGGAGGAGTCTCCGAGGAGAACGCGCATCCCCATTCCTGCGGGAGAGTCACCCTGATCCATAACGGAATCATCGAGAATTATCACATTCTGGCAGAAGAGCTTGCAAAGCTCGGCCGCAGACCGATATCCCAGACAGACAGTGAGATCGCGGCCATGCTGATGGATTCCCTCTATGAGGAAGATCCGAAGGAGGCTGTCTGCCAGGCCGTTTCCCGCCTGGAAGGCTCCTACGCCTTCTGTATCCTGTTTTCCGACAGGCCGGGGATCATCTACTGCATCCGCCGGGGAAGCCCGCTTGTCCTCTGCCACACGGAAGAAGGATCGGTCGCGGCTTCCGATATGGTCGCGCTGCTGCGTTATTCCAGAGACTATTTCGTACTGCCGGAAAATCAGATCGCCGTATTGAATGCGGACGGAATTGAAATGACGGCGCCGGACGGGACTTCCGTGCACCCTCAGATTCTTTCCGTTACCTGGGATCTGTCCTCCGCCCGCAAGAACGGCTTCAAGCACTATATGCTGAAGGAGATTCATGAACAGCCCGACGCGCTGCGGCGCACCGTTGCGCCCCGCTTATTAAAGATATCTGTTACGAATGAAGCGGGGCGTCCGGATGCTTATCTTCCCGACCTTACGGCAGACGGAATTCCAGACCTCATCTTCAGCAGAATGAACCGGGTTGTCATTGCCGCCTGCGGAACGGCCATGCATGCGGGGCTGATCGGGCGGATCCTGCTGGAACGCCTGCTTCGGATTCCCGTTTCTGTTGAGATCGCGTCAGAATTCCGCTATCAGGATCCGATTCTGGATGAGCAGACCCTGGTTATTACGGTATCACAATCCGGAGAAACCGCAGATACCATCGCCGCTCTGAGACTTTCAAGAGAACGCCGCGCCGTCACGCTGTCCGTTGTGAATGTCAAGGGCTCCTCCATTGCCAGAGAGAGTGATTATGCCCTGGCCTGCGAGGGTTCCATCAAGCTCAAAGAAATCACCTATATCCACTCCGAGGCCTATGCGGCCGGGGAGTTAAAGCACGGAACCCTTTCCCTGATTACGGAGGGTGTCCCGGTCATTGCCTTGGGGACACAGCTTAATGTCCTCTCCAAGCTGATTTCGAACATCAAGGAGGTTCGCGCAAGGGGAGCCATGGTAATCCTAATCACCAAACAGGAAGCAATCATAGAAGAATGCCTCTACGATGACCGGATCGACCTTCCGGACTGGCCGGATCTGTTCGCACCCTTTGGCGCTGCAGTCATCTTACAGCTTCTTGCATACAACACCTCCGCCTGTCGCGGCCTTGATGTAGATCAGCCGAGAAACCTCGCCAAATCCGTAACGGTGGAATAACAGGATCCGCGCCGATACGAAAAGTTTCCCTTGCTTTTTTGGCGGGAGGGTTTACAATAAATATAGCAAAGCAGGTCAGACAATCCGCGGCGGGGATGCATGTCCGGAGGGAGAAAGGAGTCGTTCTATGAAGTCGAAAGCAATTCAGCATTTTATCACAATTACCAGGCATAAGCTTCTGGTGACGCGTTACTGCTTTCGGCTCGGCCTCTATACCCAGGGCCTTTTGCATGACCTGTCCAAGTATTCTCCGACCGAATTTCTGATCGGTGTTCACTATTATCAGGGAAATCAAAGCCCCAACAACGCCGAACGCAGAGAGAAGGGATATTCCCTTGCATGGCTCCACCACAAGGGGCGCAACAAGCACCACTATGAGTACTGGATCGATACCAACCACAGCGCTCCCAACGGCTTTTACTGCGTGGAGATGCCCGTCCGCTATGTTGCGGAGATGTTCTGCGACCGGGTCGCCGCCTGTAAGATCTATCAGAAGGACGCTTATACGGACGGAAGCGCGCTTGCGTATTTTCAAAGCAATAAGGAACTGCTTTTAATGCATCCAAAGACTAAGAAGCTTCTGGAATTCCTGCTTACCATGCTGAAAGATCGGGGGGAGTCCGCTACCTTCGCCTATATCAGACGCCGTCTGCTTCGCTAAACGGCGG
The DNA here is from genome assembly GCA_944380155.1 of uncultured Lachnospiraceae bacterium. Lineage (GTDB taxonomy): Bacteria > Bacillota > Clostridia > Lachnospirales > Lachnospiraceae > Caccomorpha. Next base: position 13,059 of record CALWGS010000159.1, on the reverse strand, counting down.
GATGAAGCTCTCCTTCGCGGTATCCCCCTCCTGGATGAACCCGTTCTCCACGCCAAGCGCAATCGCGTAATCTACGACCTCGTCATACTCTTTCTTTGTCAGCCTCCTCATCAGCTCCGGATACCGCTTCGCGTTCTCTTCTTTCATAACCGGCGTATACTGGTTCATAATACTGATATAGATGTCATCCTGATAGGTATCATAAAGATATTTTATAACATCCTTAGAATCCCTGACAGCTCCCGGAAGTATCAGGTGGCGGACAATGACACCGCGCTTCATCAGGCCGTCCGGACCAAATACAGGACTGCCGGCAATTCTTACCATTTCTGCAATCGCGGCACACGCGCGCTCAAAATAATCCGGAGCATTGCTGTACCGCGCCGCCAGCGCGGCTGATTTATATTTCAGGTCCGGAAGCCAGATATCCACATAGCCGGAAAGTGCCCGGATGACCTCCGGCTTCTCATACGATCCTGTATTATACACAATGGGAAGCAGAAGTCCCTCCCGCCTTGCAGTCAAAAGGGCGCGCTGAATCTGCGGCACATAATGTCCGGGCGTGACCAGATTAATATTAACGGCTCCCTGTTCCTGAAGCTCAAGAAAAATATCCGCAAGCCTTCGTACCGTAATCTCCTTCCCCATAATCCCGTTGGCAATTTCCTGATTCTGACAATACACACAATGAAGGGAACAGCCCGAGAAGAATACCGTTCCCGAACCCGCTTCCCCCGAGATACACGGCTCCTCCCAGTAATGCAGAGCCGCGCGGGCAACCTTCAGCACATCTGTTACCCCGCAATACCCAAGCTGTCCGTGCGTCCTGTCTGCCTTACACTCCCTTGGGCACAATGCACACCTCTTACTCTGACTCTCCTGGTCCATACTTGAGCCTCCTGTCTGTCTTTTCATCTTTCATCAGTTATTTTCACTCTTTCGTTCCGTCATTCCTGTACATCCAAAAGCCCTAAAATATTCCTTGACTCCACAGGCACATGATTCGTATAATATAGTAACAAGGAACGGAATCTGTCCTATCAAATGAAGCAGCGCGCTCCTCATAATACGAAAGGAGGCTCCCTATGCCGTTACCAAAATGACAGGTAATCTCCGACCGTATATTCCTTCACCCAGGCAGCTCCGGCCGGAATCTTTGGCGGATTTTTCATCACAATCAATGAACTTCTGAAATAGGCCGGGATCCGTCCGGTTCATTTCTGTGGAATTACTCCTGCGGAGGAATTACTCCGCAGGCTCTTTCATATCATACACCCGCTTCCATTCTCTCGTCCCCTCAATCTTCTCTGTCAGAGATCGATTGCGGCTCAGGAACTGTGTGATCTGGTAGCAGTCAATCCAGATCTCGTTCTCGCCTTCCTTCTGAGATTCGTCAAAAATAAGCTGAATGCCGAAATGCAGATGGGGAATATCAATGTTGTTGACATTCTCTGTCGTGCTGTATCCCGTATGCCCAAGATATCCAATCACATCCCCCGCCGTTACAATACTGCCTTCCTCAAGCCCCTCTGCATAAGGGTAGTTCTGGCGCAGATGCGCGTAATAATAATAACGCTTCTGATCGAAGCTGCGAATGCCGATCCGCCAGCCGCCATACTGGTTCCAGCCAAGCGCTTCCACATATCCGGACTCTACACATATGATCGGAGTTCCAATCTGCCCCGTCATATCATGCCCCAAATGCAGCCTCTCGTACCCATATGACCTTGCCGCTCCGAAGTCATCATAATCACTGTATTCAAACCCCTTCGCAATGGGAGAGAATACCTTAAGACCGTACCGCTCCTCCCACACCGTATCCCCTCCCCCGCCTTCCTGTCCGCCTTCCGTCTCAATCTCATACTCTCCTACAAATCCGCCCAGAACTGCCGTATAAGCCTCCAGATAATAAGAATAAGAACTCAGATCCCTGGTCAGCTCCTCTATTGTAGTCTCGTTCGAGCGAATGCGTTCATACAGCTCCTCAATCGCATCAGAAGCTCCGCCGTCAAACGTCCCGCCGTTGACTGCCGCCGTATAAGCTAACAGCTCGACAAATCCAACCTCCACACCGTTCTCGTATGCGTCCAAATCACACTGGTATGCCGTCTCCATTGCCTGCGCTGTCACATCGAAATCCACCCATTTTATGTAATCCTGTCTCGCCTCGTCCGATGCTGCCGTTCTTGACGTATCACTCCCCTGCCTGATGATTAAGAGACATAACAGAATGAAAACCGCAACTCCCTCTGCTGCAATACCGGCTCTCTTCAGAGTTCTGAACCGAATTCCCATACCCATGCTCCGTCAATTTATTCTAATGTGATTCTATGATAGAACACTGAAAACATTCCGCCGGATTCCGAATCGTATTACATGCAAAAAAAGAGCGTTCTTTCCTGTTTTAGCTGAAAGAAACTCTCCTTTTTTGCATTAATTGGGATGTATGGACTTAGTATAACCCTTATGGTATTATTTGTCAAACATAAATTTTCTTGCATCTTCTCCCTGTTATGATATAATAGTGACGTTTATGATACAACCTGGGAGGCTGCTATGCTGGAATATATGAATTTAATTGAAGAAATTTCCCTGAATGCCTGGCCCGCTCATATGTGTGAGCTTTATGACGGCTGGCTGCTTCGTTTTTCCCATAATTATACCCACCGCACGAACTGTGTGAATCTGATTGCGCCGTCCACTCTTCCTCTTGAGGAGAAGGTCGAATTCTGCGAGAAGGAATACCGCAATGTACATAGTCCGACCATTTTTAAGATCAGTCCCCTGCTGGATCCGTCCTTTGATTCGTTTCTTGCGGAACGGGGGTATGCGGAGGAGCATCGAACAAACGTGATGACCATGCCGCTTTCCCAGTCAAAGCCCTGGCCGGCGGTATCCTATGAATATGAATCCTATCAGCGCAACTCCGGACTTCCGTCCCTGATCTCATATCCGGGCGAGATTATGGTTCAGCTCTGCGACACCATTACGGAAGACTGGGTCAGCAACCTGTTTCGGCTGAACGGAACCACCAATCCGACTCACCAGCGCATTGTGCCCGCTATGTATAAGGCCATTCCAAAAGAGACCATCGCGGCGACAATAGAGCTCAACGGCAGGGTGGTTGCGTGCGGACTCGGGATCCTGGATCGGAGCCATGTCGGCCTGTACGCAATCTATGTGGATAAGAGCTGCAGGAAGATGCATTTTGGAAGAGCCATCTGTTCTTCCATTCTGACCGAAGCACAGAAGAAGGGATGCACCCACGCCTATCTTCAGGTTGTAGATCGGAACGATGCCGCAAGACAGCTCTATGAGAGTCTTGGATTTGAGTATTTCTATACCTACTGGTTCCGGACTCTCTACCATGACAGACAGGAAAATGATTAACCAATAACAAAGGAAGGGGCATACACCCCTTCCTTATTTCGTTCAGATTCCCCTGTTATTCCAGATTCGTATACCCAATCAGACTCTCGTCCACCGCCTTGGCCGCTTCCCGTCCCTCTCGGATCGCCCAGACGACCAGGGATTGTCCTCTCCTCATGTCTCCGGCCGCGAATACCTTCGGAACATTGGTGCGGTATCTGTCCGTCTCCACATTCGTGCGTTCATTCAGCGATACTCCGAAGGCATCAGCGACATATTTTTGCGCTCCCAGGAATCCGGCAGCAATCAGCACCAGATCTATATCCATTTCGTACTCGCTTCCCGGAATTTCGGTCATGACCGTCCTTCCGGTCTTTTCATCCTTCTTCGGTTCCAGATTGACCAGCTTCACCTTCTTTAAGTTCCCATCCTTATCTCCAATGAATTCCTTTACGGTACACTGATAGATTCTCGGATCGGTTCCAAAGACGGCGATTGCTTCCTCCTGGCCGTAATCGGTCTTTAAGACCCTGGGCCATTCCGGCCACGGATTCGTGGGAGTCCGGCTGACGGGGAGCTTCGGCATCATCTCAAGCTGTATCACAGACTCCGCACCCTGACGGATCGCGGTGCCGACACAGTCATTTCCCGTATCGCCGCCTCCAATGACTAATACCTTCTTCCCCTTCGCATCCACATAGGCATGATCGGAGAAACCGGAGTCCAACAGGCTTTTTGTGACTGATTTCAGGTAATCCACAGCAAAATAGATTCCCTTCAGATCCCTGCCCGGTGCTTTGATATCCCTTGGATTCGACGCTCCGCAGGCGAGAATAATGCTGTCATACTCCTGCAAAAGAGCAGATGCCTGCTGATCTCTTCCGACATCGACGCCGGTGACGAACTCCACTCCCTCCTGTTTCATCAGAGAAATTCTCCGGTCAATAACCTGCTTCTCGAGCTTCATATTGGGAATCCCGTACATTAAGAGACCGCCGATGCGGTCGGAACGCTCATATACCGTAACCTGATGTCCCCGTCTGTTGAGCTGATCCGCTGCGGCAAGCCCGGCAGGCCCGGATCCAATGACAGCAATCCGCTTGCCGGTTCGGACTGCGGGAATCACCGGCTGAATGCTTCCGGTTTCATATCCGTTCTCAATGATCCCGAGCTCATTCTCTTTAATCGTGACCGGCAAGCCGTTCAGATTACAGGTGCAGGCCGCCTCGCACGGAGCGGGGCAGACTCGTCCCGTGAATTCGGGGAAGTTATTCGTGCGAAGCAGGCGGTTCAATGCCTGCCTGCTGTTACCCCGATATAACAGATCATTCCATTCCGGAATCAGGTTATTTAACGGGCAGCCGCTTGCCATTCCCCCGATCAGCATACCGGACTGACAGAACGGCACCCCGCATTCCATGCAGCGGGCACCCTGAATCCTGCGCTCCTCCTCCGACATCGGAACATGGAACTCCTTGTAATTCCCGATTCGTTCCACGGGCGGTATCGTGGTATTATCTTTCCTTGTATACTCTAAAAAACCCGTAGGTTTTCCCATTGCTTCATCCTCCTTTTCTTCCTTTCAATCCGCTGCTTCTCCATTAATTTCTCATATTGACAAAGAAGGCTTCTATCTGTGCCTGCTCACTCGAAAGCCCCTTCTCCTCCATCTGAACGATGGTCTGAAGCATTCTGCGATAATCATGCGGAATGATCTTTTTGAATTTCGGAAGATATTCCATAAAATGATCCAGGATTTCCTTTCCCTTTTCGGAACCGGTGGATTCCACATGCTCACGAATCATATCCTTCAATTCAAGGACATCGTACTTCTCCGTCACGGCCTCCATGGACACCATTTCCTTGTTCAGCTTCTTGTACAGGTCGCTGGACACATCGAAAACATATGCGATGCCGCCGCTCATTCCTGCCGCGAAATTCTTGCCTGTGGGCCCTAAGATCACGACCCGTCCTCCGGTCATGTATTCACATCCGTGGTCTCCGACTCCTTCCACAACCGCCGTAGCTCCGGAGTTCCGCACGCAGAAGCGCTCGCCCGCAACGCCGCAGAGGAAGGCCTTGCCGCTCGTCGCCCCGTACAGGGCAACATTTCCGATGATGATATTCTCATCCGCGGCGAACTTCGTCCCCTTCGGAGGGTATACCACCAGCTTGCCGCCGGACAGGCCCTTGCCGAAGTAATCGTTGGAATCTCCCTCAAGCCTGAGCGTCAGCCCCTTCGGAATAAATGCGCCGAAGCTCTGTCCGCCGCTTCCCGTTACGTTGATCACATACGTATCCTCATCCAGTGTTCCGTTAAATCTCCTCGTAATTTCGGATCCGAGGATTGTACCGAAGGTCCGGTCCACATTGGTCACCGATACGTTGATAGTCTTCGGCTGCCCTGCCGCCATGGCGGGCTTTAATTTCTTCAGCAGCACCTTCTCATCTATGGTGTTCTCAAGCGCGAAATCATAGGCCTGTGCCGGATCAAAGCAGCAGCTCGCTGCAGGTGCGCCCTCCTCTCCGTTCGAAGCACCGGCAAGGATAGCCGAGAAATCAATTCTTGACGCTTTCCCCTGCTTCGCCGCGTCCGAAACCTTCAGCAGGTCCGTACGCCCGACCAGTTCATTGACGGTACGGATTCCAAGTCTTGCCATATATTCTCTTAATTCCTGCGCGATAAACCGCATGAAATTCTCTACATATTCCGGCTTTCCTCTAAAGTTCTTTCTCAGCTCCGGATTCTGCGTTGCAACGCCGACCGGGCAGGTGTCAAGATTGCAGACCCTCATCATAACACAGCCAAGCGTTACCAGAGGCGCCGTCGCGAATCCGAATTCCTCGGCACCTAAAAGCGCCGCTACCAGCACATCGCGGCCCGTCATCAGCTTCCCGTCCGTCTCAATGACCACACGGGAACGAAGTCCGTTCATCATCAGGCTCTGATGCGTTTCCGCAAGTCCGAGCTCCCAGGGAAGTCCGGCATTATAGATGGAATTCCTCGGAGCCGCTCCGGTTCCGCCGTCAAATCCCGAGATCAGAATCACTCCGGCTCCGGCCTTCGCAACGCCGGAAGCAACCGTTCCGACACCGGCCTCGGATACCAGCTTAACTGAGATTCTGGCATCCTTGTTGGAGTTCTTCAGGTCATAGATCAGCTGCGCCAGATCCTCAATGGAGTAGATATCATGATGCGGAGGCGGGGAAATCAGGCCTACGCCGGGCGTTGAGTGCCTGGTCTTTGCAATCCAGGGATAGACCTTGGCGCCGGGGAGCTGTCCGCCCTCTCCCGGCTTGGCTCCCTGAGCCATCTTAATCTGGATCTCCTTGGCGCTGACCAGGTATTCGCTTGTCACGCCGAACCGTCCGGAAGCAACCTGTTTGATGGCAGAGCACTTATTCAGTCCGTCCGCTCCCGTCGTCAGACGCTCCGTGCTCTCTCCTCCCTCGCCGCTGTTCGACTTGCCGCCCAGACGGTTCATGGCAATGGCAAGTGTCTCATGCGCCTCCTTTGAGATCGATCCGTAGGACATCGCGCCGGTTTTAAAGCGCTTGACGATCGAATCAACCGGTTCTACGTCATCAATCGGGATTCCTTCCTTCGGGAAACGAAAATCCAGCAGACCCCTTAAGTTAATTCCCTTCTCCTCCTCCGTAATGCTCCTTGTATATTCCTTGAAGGTCTCATAGCTGCCGGTCCACGCCGCCTGCTGAAGCAGATGAATCGTCTGCGGATTATACAGGTGCTCCTCCTTACCGGAGCGGAACTTATGGCTGCCGCTCGATTCCATTGTCAAATCAACAGCCAGCCCAAGCGGATCGAATGCCTTGGAATGTCTCTCATCCACCTGGCGCTCGATATCCTTCATCGTAATTCCTCCGATCCGGCTGACCGTATCGGTAAAATACTTCTCGATCACCTCTTTGCCGATCCCGATTGCCTCGAAAATCTTCGCGCCCTGATAGGACTGGATAGTTGAGATTCCCATCTTGGAGGCAATCTTGACAATTCCGTGCAGAACCGCGCTGTTATAATCATCCACGGCGGCATAGTAGTCCTTATCCAGCATGCGGTTCTCAATCAGCTGATGGATGCAGTCCTGTGCCAGATACGGATTCACCGCGCAGGCTCCATAGCCCAGCAGGGTCGCGAAATGATGGACCTCTCTCGGCTCCGCGCTCTCTAAGATCAGCGCGACTCTGGTTCGTTTCTTGGTCTTGACCAGGTGCTGCTGTAATGCGGATACCGCAAGCAGGGACGGAATTGCCACATGATTCTCGTCCACTCCGCGGTCCGAGAGGATCAGCACATTCGCCCCCTCCTTATACGCACGATCCACATCCACGAACACATGATCAATCGCGCGCTCCAGAGAGGTATTCTTATAGTACAGAAGGGAAATCACCTCCACCTGGAAGCCCTCCACCTTCATATTCTTGATCTTCAGCAGATCCGTATTCGTCAGAATCGGATTATGGATCTTTAACACCTTGCAGTTATCCGCTTTCTCTTCGAGAATATTGCCGTCCTCTCCGATATACACGCTGGTCGAGGTCACAATCTCCTCCCGGATCGCGTCAATCGGCGGATTTGTCACCTGCGCGAAGAGCTGGCGGAAATAGTTAAAGAGCGGCGGATTCTGATTGGACAGCAGGGGCAGCGGGCTGTCCGCACCCATTGCCGCAACCGGCTCCGCGCCGTTTTGCGCCATGGGGAGAATAGAGGTCTTATAATCCTCATAGGTATATCCGAACGCCCGGCACAGACGCATTCTCTCCTCCGGCGTGTACTCTGTAATTCTCTGGTTCGGAATCTTTAAGTCCTTCAATCTGACCAGATTGCCGTCAAGCCACTCTCCGTAGGGCTGGCGCTTCGCGTAGTACATCTTCAGCTCTTCATCGTCAATCAGTCTGCCCTGCACAGTATCCACCAGCAGCATCTTGCCCGGATGCAGGCGTTCCTTCTTCACGATCTTTTCCGGGGGCAGCTCGAATACCCCGACCTCCGAGGAAAGAATCAGCTGATCATCATCCGTGATATAATACCGCGACGGCCGTAAGCCGTTTCTGTCCAGTACCGCGCCCATCAGATCCCCGTCCGAGAACAGAATCGAAGCAGGACCGTCCCACGGCTCCATCATAGTCGCATAATACTGGTAGAAATCCTTCTTCTCCTGCGCCATGCTCTGATCATTCTCCCACGGCTCCGGAATGGTAATCATAACCGCAAGCGGAAGATCCATTCCGCTCATTACCAGGAACTCCAGCGTATTGTCAAGCATCGCGGAATCCGAACCCTCTGTATTAACAACCGGAAGCACCTTATGGAACTCACCCTTCAAATAACTGGATTCCATGGTCTCCTCTCTTGCAAGCATCTTATCGGCATTGCCGCGGATTGTGTTGATCTCACAGGTCGCCGTATCATAGCATCTCGAATGCGCCCTCTGCCAGCTCGGATTGGTATTCGTACTGAACCTAGAATGCACAATCGCAATCGCCGATTCGTAATCCGGATCCTGGAGATCCGGGAAGAACGGCCTGAGCTGCTTGACAAGAAACATTCCCTTGTATACAATCGTCCTGCTCGAGAAGGAAACAACATAGGTATTGTCATTGCTCTGCTCAAAGATTCTTCTTGCGATATAAAGCTTTCTGTCGAAATCCAGCCCTTTCTTCACATCCTTCGGCCTCTTCACAAAGCACTGCATGATGCAGGGCATACATTCCAGTGCCTTATGTCCCAGTGTCTCCGGATAAATCGGCACGGTTCTCCATCCAAGGAACTGCATTCCTTCCTTCTGGACAATGATTTCGAACATCTTCCTTGCCTGGTTTCTCCTCAGCTCATCCTGGGGGAAGAAAAACATTCCGACGCCGTAATCCCTCTCTCCTCCCAGCTCAATTCCAAGCGGCTCTACCGCCTTGGAGAAAAAACGATGGGAAATCTGAAGCAGAATTCCGACACCGTCTCCGGTCTTGCCCTCCGCATCCTTGCCGGCCCGGTGCTCCAGATTCTCTACAATATTCAGTGCCCCCTCTACTGTGGCATGGCTCTTTCGCCCTTTCATATCAACGATAGCGCCGATCCCGCAGTTATCATGCTCAAAACTCGGATCATAAAGTCCTTCTTTGGTCCTTTTCATTTCTTCCAGCATACTGTTATTCATCGACAACGCCTCTTTCCATAGTTTCTCCGGCCTCCCTTCGGTCAAAGCTTCCGGTACAAATGTGTCACCGAAGGGATCGTCTATTTCAAAAGAAAGATCCAGGAACTTACCCTTGAAACAAAAAAAAGCACTCTTAAAGCATCTATATCAATGCCTTAAGAACGCCTTTGTTCTTTTCAACAACCTTGCTAGATTATAATACGATTTTCGCCCGAATGCAAGTATTTTTTTCTGGGATATGCATATTTTTCCGGACAGTCATCCATAGTATAGATACGGACGATTGTCCTAATCCAACGGAAAGGAGCCGTCATGATGCCTGCAGAGTATCACCAACAGCCGGGACGTGCCGTGAAGCATTTCCCGGGAAGAGATCTTCCGGGCGGGGAGACTTCCCCTAAGAAGATATTCCCGGATTCCGATCCCGATGTCATCCGTCAGACTTCCTGCTACAAGGAAGGGAACCGCGCGGAACCTGACAATAACATGTTCTTTGAAGAACGGAGCAACCCATTAAGCAGCAAGGGAAGCTGACTCCCTGCGCAGACGGGGCTGGCGGTTTATGATAGATCGAATCACCGTCAGCCCCTTGTAATTTATTGTTTTTCGATAAATTATTATTGACATTCAATAATATCTATGATATGATCATGGCAGCCTGACAGGGTTTGCCATTTTTTTATTGCACCGTTCGGGACACTGTGTAAGCCGGATGGCGCTCTATACTAGGATAATAGGAGGGATCAATTTATGCAACCGACCAGACTTGCAAGGCTTACGGGGCTGTTTGTGAATTTCGGATTCTATTCAGGAATTCTGATCTGTCTTCTGGTCCCGTTCATCATTAAAGCGGCATCTCCCGGATACGAGGCATTCCGTACTTATTACTGGCCCATGGTATTCATATTTATGCTATCCGGGATATTCGGCGTATTGATCTTTTATGAACTGAAGAAGATGTTCCACACCATTGCGGCAAGGGATCCTTTTGTTGGGTCGAACGTCATTTCCCTGCGCAGAATGGGATGTTACAGCTTCTTCATCTGCGTGATTATGGCATTCCGGCTGTTCTTCAATATTACGCCGACAATGTTTGTACTGATTCTGGTATTCTTCATTGCCGGACTGTTTTCCCTGGTCCTCTCTCAGGTGTTTCATCAGGCCGTACTGTATAAGCAGGAGAATGATCTGACCATATGAAAGGAGGAATTCATGGGAATTGTGATCAATCTTGATGTTATAATGGCCAGACGCAAAATGAGTCTGACTGAGCTGGCGGCCGAGGTGGATCTGACGCTGGCGAATCTCTCTATCCTGAAGAATAACAAGGCCAAGGCAATCCGCTTCACAACGCTGGACGCCTTATGCCGCGCTCTTGACTGCCAGCCCGGCGACCTGCTGGAATACGTTCCGGATGAGCCGCTGGAAAGTCAATCTTAGTTACACCGTGAATCAAACAGAATCAGGATCCGCATGAATTTCGGATATCTCAGGTTCCGCCCGAAGCTTTGTCCTCTGCGAATGGGACCCCGGATTCGTGCGCCCATTTTTCAGAAAGGAGTTCCTTATGTTAGAATTTATTCGATCTCATTTTCAATTCTTTGGCGGGATCAGCCTGATATTCGGGCTGGTATTTACGTTCTGCTTCTACAAAGCCGGACTGGGCCTTAGCTTTCCGGTCTTCGTAACGGCTGCCTGCGGGCTGCTGATTCTCAGCATGAGAAAGCTTTCCCTCCCCGTCAAACGTTTCACGCTCTTTCTCTGCGCAGTCAGCATCCTGCTTGCCTGTACTACGGTATTCACGGCCAACGGCGTGATGCAGTTCCTAACCGTATGCGCCGTCCTTCTGCTGCTTGATCTATCTCTGATCCATCAGACCGCGAAGGACGGCCTGAGTTCCTGTTTTGAGCTCCTGCTTCGAATCATCAAGCTGCCGTTTGGCGTAATCTCTGCAATCGGCTTCCCGTTTGCAGACTGCTTCCGTGCCGCCGGACACAGCAGGCTCTTTCGGAATGAGACTCTGCGCAGCGTCCTCTTCGGCCTAATCGCCGCGGTTCCGATTCTGATCGTCCTGCTTTCCCTGCTGTCGGGTGCGGATATGGTCTTCTCCTCCGTCACCGGGAGACTGCTGGATGTGGTCTTCTCCTCCGATCCGTTCTTCATCCTTCTCATGATCCTGTCCGGATTCGTGCTCTGCTACGCGATTCTATGCGCTGCCGCCGGGATGAGTCCGGGCGGCAGGGTAACCGACGTCCTCTTCCCAGCCGTCCCGGTTTCTCATACGGACACCGGGACGGCAGAACGGATACCGCAGAAGGAGCAGACAGGAAAGTCCGGTTCAAAAACAGCGGGAAATCCCGTCTTCTCAGCCACCATCCTCTTCTGCATCACCCTGGTCTATCTTGTATTCTGCGTCATTCAAATTCTGTATCTGTTTGCCGGCGGGCTCTTTGCCCTGCCGGAAGGACTCACATACTCAGAATACGCCAGAACCGGATTCTTTGAGCTTCTCTTTGTCGCCTGTATCAATTTCGCGATCCTGCTCTTTTGCCTGAATGAAGCAGAGACAGGCAGGCTGCAATGTGCTCTTCTCCTTGTGATGTCAGGCTGTACCTTCATCATGATTGCCTCAGCTGCCTATCGCATGTGCCTGTACGTGGAAAGCTACCGTCTGACCCTGCTGCGGCTCCTTGTCCTGTTCTTCCTTGGAGTGCTGGCCCTTTTGATGGCAGGCGGAACGGCGGCCGTTCTGCACAGACGCTTCCCCCTGTTCTTCTACTGCGTATCCGTGATATCCGTCAGTTTCCTGCTTCTGTGCGCAGTACGGCCGGATACCGTCATTGCGCGATATAATATTGAGACCGAACAGACCCCGTCCGACGCGGATATCTCCTACCTGCTTACACTCTCCGCCGATGCTGCGCCCTATGTGCTGCCCTTCCTTGCATTCGTGGAGACGGAGGCAGACTATGAGTATGCAGTCGAATCCTATGAGCAGGAAATTCTTTCCGGATCAGAGAGCAGGGGAATCCGGGATTTTAACTATTCCATCTGGAATGCCGCCCGCGGGATCCTGGCGGATGAGCCTTCGGACTGATCCTTCCCTGATGCCTGTCTTCCTTCTCCCTTGTCCGGACCATGGATCCTGACATTAACGCGGCCTTCCCTCCGGTCTTCGCCGCACCCCTTTTGGGATTCCCGTTCGGCCTCTTGTCCCGTCCGGCTTCGGTTGGTCCGGACTTCATCGGCCCGGATTTGATCGGCCTTGGCGGAATCAGGCATTCCCTGCCAAATCCAATCAGATCGGTCCTGCCAGCCAGATGGAGCGCCTCCTTCACCAGCTCATAATTCTTCGGATTCCTGTACTGAATCAGGGCTCTCTGCATGGCCTTCTCATGCGGGGACTTCGGGACATAGACTTCCCTGCCCGTTCTCGGATCCAGTCCGGTGTAGTACATACAGGTGGATATCGTAGACGGAGTCGGATAGAAATCCTGCACCTGCTCCGGCATATAGC
>CALWGS010000158.1 GCA_944380155.1 uncultured Lachnospiraceae bacterium | reverse complement strand
GCAAAATATTACAGGGAGGAGGTACAGGCGTGAGCAGGGAGGAACGGAAGAAGAAGCAACACAATGGAGGGAACGGGACAGATAAGAAGGGGCGGAAGCTTACCGTGTTTTCGAACTGCCTGTTCGTGATGGGCCTGGGTCTGCGGTTGAATCCGGCGTATGTCAGGATTCAGATTCCTTTGATTTTGTTGAATGTGATTCGTGTTTACATTCCGATTCTGTTCTTGAGATGGATCCTGAATGGGATCCTGGAAGGGCAGGTTAGAGAGTGTATCCTTGCCATCGCGGCGATGTCGGCTTTGATGTTTGCAAGCGGATGCCTGGTGAAGGCTTTGGAGATCCGTTCCCAGACACAGGCGGAGCTTACATATAAGAGAATTAACGGACATCTGGGGCAGGCGGTGATGCGTTTGCCTTATGCGGAGGCAGAGAGTCCCAGGATGCGGGATTTTATTGAGATGGCAAAGGATGGGAACAATCTATCGGAAGTCTTCAACCGAACGGCGGGCTTGCTGACCGGGTTTCTGACGGTGCTGGGGCTGGGCACCATCATTTTGACGTATCAGCCGGTGATTCTTTTATTGATTGTTCTGGTTGTGGCTGTCAAGCTGTGGAGCGGCAGAAAGAATCGGAGCCTGTGGGAGAAGTGGCGTCCCCGCTATATGCCGATTATACGTAAGTCACGGTATTTCCGGAAGATTATGACATCGATCGAATATGGAAAAGAGATCCGTCTGAATCAGCTGTCCGGCTGGATTTATCGCAAGTATGAGAACAGAAGCAGGGAATATTTGGATGCGGCCCGCCATCATAATCTGGATCTGCAGCGAAACAACGGGGTGTCCGAGCTTATGGTTGTGGTTCAGGAGGCGGCGGTGTATCTGGTTCTGGCCTATGGGGTGGTGTTTCGGGGATTGTCTATCGGGGATTTTTCTATGTACTTAAGCTCGATTCAATCCTTCTCCACGAATGTCCGGGGGATGGTTGAGGCAGTGACTTCTCTGATGGAGTATAATCTGTTCGCATCCAATCTCAGGGAATGTCTGACCAAGGCGGAGAATGTTCAGGGGGAAGGCGCAGGGAGAGCCAGGGAGGAAACCCGGACGGCAGTTCATAAGTCCGCCGATTGCGGCGGGGCGCCTTCCGAACAAAGCGTTCTCTTTGGTCTTAGAAGGCCGTTCGTTCTGGAATTTAGGCATGTTTCCTTTTCTTATCCCGGGTCAGATCGGCTGGTTCTGGATGATGTCTCCATCACGCTTAGAGAAGGGGAATCTCTGTCGATTGTCGGTGTGAACGGTGCGGGGAAGACGACGTTTGTAAGGCTGCTGTGCCGCCTGTATGAACCGACGGCGGGGAAGATCCTGTTGAACGGCGTTGACATTTCCAGGATCCCGTTTGAGGAATACGCGCGCATGCTGGGAGTAGTCTTTCAGGATTATCGGCTGTTCGCGTTCAGCATGGAAGAAAATATTACCATGGGGCTTCCTCCTTCCGGGCGTCCGGTATCGGAATGTGTGGAACAGAGCGGCCTTGTGTCAAAGCTTGCGAGCCTTCCCAAGGGGCTTGAGACGAATCTCTCAAAGGAGTTCGATGAGGAAGGGGTTGAGTTCTCCGGAGGGGAGGGACAGAAGCTGGCGCTGGCGCGGGTTCTGTATAAGAATGCGTCCATCCTCGTCCTGGATGAGCCGGCCGCGGCCCTGGATCCTCTGGCAGAGCATGAGATGTATGCCAGATTCCATGAGCTGGTGAAGGGAAAGTGCGCGGTCTATATCTCACACCGGTTATCCTCCGCGAGGTTCACGGATCGGATCGCGGTCTTTGCGGAAGGGAGGCTTGCGGAATATGGGGATCATGCGAAATTAATCGGGATTCCGGGAGGGATCTATGCCGGGATGTTTCGGGCGCAGGCGCAGTATTATGTGTGAGGCGTGAGCTGGGGGAGCAAAAGAAGAGGACGCCGCCGGAAAGTCAGACAGGAAAAGACGGATTCCGGCGGCGTTCTTGATCTGTGTAAAGCGGAAAACAGGGAGTACATATGGCAAATTCAACATAGAAACATAATTTGATGTTAAAGTGCAAAAAGATCCGTTTGCTCGAGTTAGGAGAATGACAACGATTGGGAGGTCAGAAATTACGCATCAATCGTGCATATTGAGAAGATATTAGTGGAGTGTGATTTGGTGAAGTAAGCCCTTCCTTTCGGCATTTTCTCATCAAATATGTTCCTCACGATTGAAAAATAAAAAGAATAACGCTATAATGATAGGCAGAAATACGTTTGACAACAGGAATGAGAGCCGAATTGGCAGGGCCTTTCCTATTCGCCTGCCCCGCAGGTAAGGAGGGCTGAAGATAGACAGGAAAGTATTATGGGTTGGATGTGTTTTGAGTATAGAGAATTATTGGAGCGATATTCGGGTATTCTTAGACGGACAGGATTCCCTGCTGTTTGAGCAGACGGTGAGGGGAAATTCTTATCTGGGTACCGGGGAAGCAGGACATGAAGGACAGGGAACAACAGGCATCGTTAGCAGCGGGAGGAGTTGAGGATGATTAATCTCCATTCGATTATCATAACGAATGTAATAGGTGTGGTATTAATGACGGCAGTGCTGTTTGGAGGCGGATTCTACGCGAAGAAGATGCTCTTCGACGAGAGGCTGTTCTGTGTTATGGTGTATTTGACCATTGCCCAGTGTACCATTGAAGTCGTAACCTTCCTGATTGATTCTAAATTGTTCTCCGGTGCGCGGATGCTGTCCGTCTTCCTGAATTCGATGCTCTTTATTAATTGTATCATTTTTGCGTTCGGCTGGACGGTGTATGTGGATTATAAGCTGTTTGCCAACATGAAACGGATTGTCAGGTTATATTCCGTCATCGGGATTCCGGCTGCTATTGTGGTGCTGCTGAGCATAGCCAACCTGTTCACGGATGTCTTCTTTACGGTTTCGCCGGATAATGTATACAGCCGTACCCCGCTTGTTGTTGTGCCTTATGTGGTTTCCTTTGGATATCTGTTCTATACGGTTGTGCTGGTATATGTCTATCGCAGAAAGATCAGCAGGTATATCTTTTTGCCCGTGGCAATTTTCATTCTTCCGATTTTGATTGGCAGCCTGATTCAGCTCACGCATTACGGAATGTCGCTGATCTGGATCTCAACCGCGGTCGCCATGGTATCGCTGTACATTAATATTCAGAATGAGTCGTATTATATCGATGCACTGACGGGACTGTATAATCGTCAATATCTGACGCGTTACCTGAATGCGGCCCATGCTCACGAGCAGACGACCCGGCGCTTCGGCAGCCGGAAGAAACATGAGGAGGAGACATGTATCGCCGGAATTATGCTGGATCTGGATTCATTCAAAAGTATTAATGATTCCTACGGACATTCTGTCGGGGATCAGGCACTGAAGGATGTGGGACAGCTGCTGAGGGAGGTGTCCGCCGGAGGATTTGCCGCCCGTTATGCGGGGGATGAATTTATTATCATCCGGCGGTGCGCGGGGGAGAAGGATTTGAAGAAGATGATGGATGACATCCGCCTTCGGACACAGGAATTTAACGCTGCGAATCAGAGAATCTACCGGATTACGTTTTCGATGGGAGCGGATATTTACAGGCCAAAGGAGGACTCGGTTGATCACTTTATGAAGCGGATTGATGACAGAATGTATGAGGAGAAACGCTCGAAGAAATTATAAACGGGCGTCCGGCAAAAAGGAGGACGGAATGGAGCAGAGCGATGGATTATCCATGACGCCGGATGCGCCGGCGGCGATTTATCTTGTGGGCGCGGCTGTGATTGATGTGCTGGTGCGTCCGGCAGGCGAGGAGATATTCCGGACCGGATCCTGTCCGGTTGAACAGATCCATATGTCGCCGGGCGGCGACGCGATGAATGAGGCGGCAGTGCTGGCCGCACTTGGGAGGCGGGTCGAGCTGTGCACCGTGATCGGAACGGATACGGCGGGAGAGGTGATTGAGGCGCGGTGCAGACGTCTTGGTATCCGGCTGGATCCGCGCTGTAAAAGGGAGGAAATGTGTACCGGGATCAATGTAGTTCTGGTTCAGGAGAACGGGGAGAGGAGCTTCTTTACCAATCCGAAGAGCAGCCTGCGGAGGCTGACTCTGAATGATATTCCGGTTCCGTATCCGGGAGGCTACGGGATATTGTGTTTTGCCAGTATCTTTGTCTTCCCCGAAATCGGACCGGCGGAGCTTGAAATATTGTTCCGGCAGGCAAAGCGCCAGGGAATGCTTGTATGCGCGGATATGACGAAGCGGAAGAAGGGAGAGTTCCTTGCTGATCTTGCCCCGGCGCTTTCTTATGTGGATTATCTGTTCCCGAACGAGGAGGAGGCTTGTCTCCTTACGGGAGCCGGGAATGCGAACGGGGCGGCAGAGCTGCTGTATGAGGCGGGAGTCCGCAATGTGATTATCAAATGCGGCGCGCGTGGATGCCTGATCCGGAACCGGACGCTGTGTGAGATGGTGCCTGCCGTCAGGCAGGAGGTATGTGTGGATACTACGGGCGCGGGCGACAGCTTCGCGGCCGGGTTCCTGTACGCCCTCTCGGAGGGGAGGGGGCTGAGGGAGTGCGCGGAATATGCCAACCGGTGCGGTGCGCGGGCGGTTGCCTGTATGGGCGCGGCGGACTGGGCGGTTCATGGCTGACGGCGGGGCTTTCATCCCCGGCGGCAGAATTCGAAATGATGGCAGCAGGGCCCTGATGATTTGTGCCAGGGCTTGGGAGGTGTATCTGGAATGGTGAATTTTCACGGGATATCCGGCATGGAGGACGGAAGAATCCGATATGTCGTAATCGCGGCAAGAAGGAACGGCAGATGGATATACGTAAGACGGAAGCATAGAGTAACCTGGGAGATGCCGGGAGGACCCAGGGAGTATGACGCGCATGCCGCGCGTTATGCGGAGACGGCGATGGAAGCCGCGGAGATAGTGCTGAGGGAGAGGACGGGAGCAGTTCGCTATACGCTCCGCGCGGTCTGTACGTATGCTGTCTGCGGGGAGGAACAGGAAGACGGGGGACTGCTGGCTCTGGCAGATGTGGAGGAGACAGAGCCGCTTCGGGAGGGGGCATGGGAGGTTCGTATGGGAGAAGAGCCTCCGGATTCCGGGAAGGTGACAGATCCGGGGCTTCATCCGTATCTGCTCGAGCGCGTTCGGAAGTTTATCAAGGCGGAAGAGCGTATGAAGGAAATCCGCGTGGTGATAGTGGATCTGGATCAGACGCTGCTGCATACGGATAAGACCCTGAGCGATCGTACGGTATCCGTTCTGAAGTCATGCAGAGAACGCGGCCTGAAGCTCGTCTTCGCTACGGCAAGGCCGATCCGGACGGTGGAGAGATACTTAAAGCAGATTCCGTGTGACGCGGTGATCTACCATAACGGCGCGTTCGCTCTGAGCGGCGGCAGGCTGATTGGGAGAAGGCGTCTGGTAGACGGACAGAAGGCGGGCGGTCTCCTGAGATTGCTGCACAGGGAGCACCCGGAGAAACGGCTTGCCGTGGAGATCGGAGACACCCTGTATGCCAATTATGATGTGAAGGAATTCTGGCCTTTCACAGAGGCAGTCAGAACAGATTTCACCGATCTTCCGGCGGAGGATGCGGATAAGATATTAATTGAGGTGGACGGAGCGGACGAGTGTGAGGAGATAGGCCGGGTGCTGTGGGATGAGGTGTATGGGCAGTTCTCGGATGGGAGGCTCTGTCTGGTTATGAATAAAGAAGCGACGAAATTTCGGGCGGTGAAGGATTTGGCCGCGTTTTGGGGGATCCCGACAGAGAGGATGCTTGCAATCGGGGATGATGTGAATGATGTGGAGATGCTTGAGGGCTGCGGAATCGGAGCAGCGGTGGAGAACGGTCTGGACTCGGTGAGATTTCTTGCGGATTATATTGCGGATTCGAATGATTCAGACGGGCCGGCACGGTTCCTCGAGCAGAAAATACTGAAAAGAACGGACGGAGCAAGGAGGGAATGAAAGTGGAGGAGCCGTTGGTGAGTATCATCGTCCCAATCTATAACCGGGAGCAGACCCTGGAGAGGTGCCTGTGCAGCATACTGCGCCAGACCTACAGGCGGATTGAAGTGCTTGCGGTGGACGATGGAAGCATGGATCATACGGGGCAGATCCTGGAGAAGTACCGGAAACTTGACAGCAGAATCCGAGTATTTTACAAGGAGAATTCCGGCGTGTCGGAGAGCCGGAATCTGGGTATGCGGATGGCAAAGGGAGAGTATATTCAATTTGCGGACAGCGATGACTGGCTTCCGAAGGACGCGACAGAGAGCCTGCTTGGGGGGATCCGGATGGGCGCGGATATGGCGATCGGGGATTACTGCCGGGTGGTCGGCCCGAAGATCTGGGTGAAGGGGCATATCCCGGAATCCGGCGTGATGGACAGAACACAATTTGCGAGCTATATGATGAAGGCGCCGGCGAATTTTTATTATGGAGTCATGTGGAATAAGTTCTACCGGGCGGATATCATCCGCCAGGAGAACCTCTCCTGCTCGAAGGATCTGGACTGGTGCGAGGATTTCCGGTTCAATCTGGAGTATCTTCAGTATGTGAATAATGTGGCGGTGATCCAGACTCCGGTCTATTATTATGTTAAGACGAAGGGGAGTCTGGTGGATACCCGGATTGATATGAAGCAGATCATCCGGACGAAGCGGATTATTTTTGAGCAATATAAAGAATTGTACCAGATTTTTGATATGTACAAGGAGAACCGGCTCAAGATACAGGGATTTTTCCTGGAGTTCGCGAGGGATAAGAATAAGGGGAAGGGCAAGCGTCTGGGACAGGAAAGGGAGCAGACAGGATACGGAAAGGCGGACGGCTCAGCGCGTTAATCCTGTCTGATCAGCCCGGCCGGTGTCAGGCGGTACACAACGGTACAGACCTCCTTAATGTATTTCCGATCATGGGAAACGCTGATAATGGCGCCGGGGAAGTCTTTGAGTGCCTGACGGATTACGGGGCCGGAGAGGGGCGAGAGGTTGCGGGTCGGTTCGTCCAGGATCAGGACATTGCAGCCGTCATAGCTCATCTTTAGAAGCAGGAGCTTGGCCTTCTGACCGCCGGACAGATCAGATACGAAGTGGTCCATCTCGTCTGCCGTATATTTCATGCTTCCAAGCCAGGTACGGAGCCGTGTGATCTCTTCCTTATCCCCCGTATGGGCGAGAAATTGGGGCGGAGTGATATCTCCGTCCAGAAGCTCCTCGTAATTCTGCGGCATATAGGAGGTCCGAATATCGGTTCTTTGAGCGAGCTCCTTCGCGATGAGGCGGATCAGCGTGCTTTTGCCGGAACCATTGGAGCCCGTGATACAGACCTTTTCCGGCCCGGTGATCGAAAGCCGGATTGATTCGGCAAGCACGCGGGTGCCGATGGTGAGCGGTTCTATGGAGTAATTCAGGATCCGCTTGCCGTTCGGAATGGATGCCGGGCCGTCAAACCGGATGTAAATGGCGTCTTCGGTGTCGGGGACTTCGGTCATAGTTTCATGTTCTTTCTCGAAGCGTCGTTCCTGTGATTTCAGGGACTTCATTTTTTTCTTGAGGAGGCGTCCGCCTGCCGGATCCTGTCTGGAAATCGTCTCCTGCCGGTGTTCCACTTTCTGCATAATCTGGCGGAACCGTTCCTGCTGTTTGTTGTATTCCGCCCGTTCTTTCCTGGCGATTTGTTCCTGCCTTGTAAGGAGGTGTTTCCGCCTGCCGGCATATTCGGAGTAAGAGGTGCGGACAATGGAATGCCGGGGGCAGGTTTTGCGCCGGAGCTGTTCCAAATGAATGACAACATTGGCAGTCCGCTCAATCAGAGTTTCGTCGTGGGAGATGAACAGGATTGGCAGATTGCAGGTGTTAATAAAGTGTTCAAGCCAGACAAGCGTGTCCAGATCGATATCGTTGGAAGGTTCGTCAAGCAGCAGAACATCGGGTTGTTCGATCAGCAACCCTGCTATCATCAGCTTTACCTTTTCGCCGCCGGAGAGCGTGGCGATGCTCTGCCCGGAATAGAAGAAATCGTCAGGCAGCCCAAGGGGGCGGGCAATTTCGTGCAGTTCTCTCGGTGTCAGATCAAAAAATGACGCAAGGCTCATATAATATTCGCACACAGTCAGGGATTTCCGATCTTCAGAAAGCTCCTGCGCGAGATATCCAAGGCGTAAGCCGTCCTTTCTGATCGTACCGCTGTATTCGGCATAGCCGCTGATCAGCGTTTCGTCATAGATTAGCTTCAACAGTGTGGATTTCCCGTTTCCCTCTTCGCCGATGATCACGGCCTTATCCCCCGGGTTCAGGGAAAATGTAAATTGATTCAGAATTGTTCTGAGATCCTTCTTATGGGTGATTGTAAGATTTGTGATCTGCAGCATCAATATCAGCCTCCGTTCCAGTGAAATGATGGAATAAGAACTATGCGGGCCGGACGGCAGCAATTTGGCACCTTTGCCATTATAGCATTCTGAAAAAGAGATGTCAAAAAGAATTTTCAGGCCGGCCAGATGGGGGAGCCCCCGTGAAGCCCGCAAAATAAAGATTGACACAACCACAGAACATCTGTTATACTGATCTGAAATCAGTTATATTTCAGCCAAATGCTATGACAGGGAGGAGTATCGTTATTTGTGACAATGGACGCCAGAAGCATGACGTCCGTTGGATCTCCTTATAAGAGAGAAGGCGGCGGGTGCGAGCCTTCAGGGAGGATAGCGGGAAGTAGCCCTCGAGCAGTGGACCGAACGGGCCGCCGAAGCGGCTTTCAGTAGGCTTCAACGTCAGTTCCGGACGTTACGACGGAAGCGGTATCGAGGATCGGGCGGAAGCGGTTCTCCGTATCGGCAGAGTGCGGAGAGTGATCTTCGAAGTCAGGTGGTAGCACGGATTGGATTCGTCCTGAGCGTCTTGAGAACCTTTGGTTCTTGGGCGTTCGGGACTTTTTATTTATGACATGAGACGGATCAAAGGCAAGGAGGATATGGATATGAAGCAGTTGAAGGGAACGAGTCTGTTTGTAAAGGCGCTCAAGGAAGAGGGAGTGGATAAGGTGTTCGGATATCCGGGCGGAATGGTGACGGATATCTTCGATGAATTGTACAAAGAGGATGACATTGAAGTCATTCTTCCCAGACATGAGCAGGCGCTGGTCCATGAGGCAGACGGATACGCGCGTTCCACAGGGAAAGTAGGAGTCTGTCTGGTGACGAGCGGGCCGGGCGCGGCCAATATGGTGACGGGAATCGCGACCGCGTATTATGACAGCGTGCCGCTGGTCTGCTTCTCCGGCCAGGTTCCGCTCAATCTGATCGGCGGGGATGCCTTTCAGGAGGTGGATATCATCGGAATTACCCGGGGAATCTGCAAGTACGGCGTAATCCTCAAGGATCGAAAGGATCTCGGACGCGTGATTAAGGAGGCGTTCTATATCGCGAGAACCGGCAAGCCGGGGCCCGTGGTGATTGACCTTCCGAAGAATATTATGGTTGAGATGGGAGACGCCGAATATCCGAAGGAAGTGAATATCCGCGGATACAAGCCGAGCACGGGCGTGCATATCGGTCAGCTTAAAAAAGCGATGGGCCTGCTGTGGAAGGCCGAAAAGCCCCTGCTTCTAATCGGGGGCGGCGTGAATATCGCAAGAGCCGGAGAGGCGCTGACCAAGTTCGTGGAGGAGACGCAGATTCCGGTTGTAACAACGATCATGGGCAAGGGAGCGATTGACACGACGCATCCGTATTACATCGGCAATGTCGGAATGCACGGAGAGTATGCGGCGAATATGGCGGTCAGCGAATGTGATGTGCTGTATTCCATCGGGACGAGATTCTCCGATCGTGTGACCAGCAAGATCAGTGAATTTGCGAAGAAGGCGAAGATTGTTCACATTGATATCGATTCCGCTGCCATTTCCAAGAACATCAAGGTGGATATCCCGATTGTGGCCGACGCGGGAGAGGCTCTGAATGCCATGATCAAGTATGCCAAATGCTGTGATACGAAGGAATGGATGGAGATCTTAAGAAAGTGGAAGGAGGAGTTCCCGCTGGTTATGAGGCCGTCGAAGGGAGTCTGTCCGGAGGCGGTGATCGAATATATTAACCGGAACTTTGAACGGGCCATTGTAGTGACGGATGTGGGACAGCATCAGATGTGGACGACACAGTTCCTTGAGCTTACGAAAAAGAAACAGCTTCTCACCTCCGGAGGCATGGGAACGATGGGGTACGGCCTGCCCGCCGCAATCGGGGCGAGAATCGGCAATCCGGACTGTCCGGTGATTTGTATTACCGGAGACGGGGGAATGCAGATGAATATTCAGGAGATGGCCACTGCCGTCGCCCAGGAGCTGCCAGTGATTATCTGCATCATGAACAACAGTTATCTTGGAATGGTCCGTCAGATTCAGGAGCTGTTCTATGCCAGACATTATTCCAGCGTGTGTACGCGCAAACGCAAGGGCTGCGATGCGAGGTGCGGCGGCCCGAGCAGCAAGTGTCCCCCTTACACCCCTGACTTTGTGAAGCTGGCGGAAGCATATGACGCGTTCGGAATCCGGGTGGAGAAGGAAGAGGAGATTGCCCCTGCGTTCGAGGCGGCGCTTCGGAACACCAAGGCGCCTACGATTCTTGAGTTCCTGATTGATCAGAAGGAAATGGTTCTTCCGATGGTGCAGGGCGGCAAGCCTCTGACGGATATGATTATGGATTATTGATGAGAGCGGAAGAAGGAGAGAGGAGGAAAACAATGAAGAAGAGATGGATATCCCTGTATGTGGAGAATTATTCGGGAGTTCTGGTGAAGGTGGCCGGGCTGTTCTCGGCCAAGGCATATAATCTTGACAGCCTTACGGTCGGTCCGACAGAGGATCCGACCGTTTCGAGGATGACCATAGGCGTGATCAGCGACGACGCGACCTTCGAGCAGATTAAGAAGCAGCTGAACCGGTGTGTTGAGGTGATTAAGGTGATTGACTTCACGAATATCCCGATTCACCGGGATGAGCTGTTGTACATCAAGATAGCTTCCGCGGACAAATCGGATCGAGAAGAGGTATTTCGGATTGCTCAGGCATTCAAGGCGGAGGTGATTGACTGCGATATGGAGCAGATTCTGATCCGGTGCGTGCAGTCGGAGCAGAGGAATGACAGCCTGATTCAGCTGGTGCATGATAATTTTAAGAATATCGAGGTGGTCAGAGGCGGGAGCGTCGCTATCGAATCAATCAGCATGCTGTGAAGGAGGATGAGGAATGCAGCTTAGAGAAGTGATGGAAGAGCTTGGAATGGATTATGAGGGAGTCCTGAAGCGGTTCGGAGGAAGCAGCGCGTTAGCGGAGCGGCTCCTGCGCAAATTTCCCGGAGACCCCACCTTTTCGAGGCTGAAGGAGGCTGTGGAGAGGAAGGATGCGGCCGGAATGCTGGCTCAGGCGCATACCCTGAAGGGGGTCGCAGGTAATCTCGGATTCAACGGGCTGTATGAGGTTTGCCGGGATATGGTCGTCTGCCTTCGGGCAGAGAACCTGATCGGCGCGTTCGAGGCGTACCATCTGGTGGAGATGGAGTATCGCAGAGTGCTGGACAGAATTGAGATGCTTTAGGAACGCGGCAGGAGAGCGGCCCGTCCCTGCGTCAGGCCGGTGCACTGCCGTTGTGAAAGGGACGCCAGCCATTATTATGGCAGGTTAACCTGCCATAAGTGACTGGGGGATTATAATGCTGCGTCCGGAAGGAAGGAGCTTTTCTTCCCATCACAGTAGAGGGAGAGTCTGTGGAGCGCTCTGGTGCAGGAGATATAGAGTGCCTGCCTGTCAAGCGCGGAATGATACGCCTCTTTGGTGACGCCCGGGATATGAACAGAGTCGAACTCCAGTCCCTTCGCGAGGTAGAAAGGCATGACCGTGATTCCGCTGTGAAAGGAGGCGCTGTCAGCGGTCTGCAGGCTAATCTCAAGGAAGGAAGAGCAGGCTTCCCAGACAGCCTGGGCATCCTTGGCCGTGCGGCAGAGAATGGCGATGGTCTTCGCCTGGTCTGCCTCCTGTGTGATTCGAGTCCGCATCGCTTCCATCATGGAGTCGTAATCCGGATATTGTCCGATGAATGGCTCTTCCCCGTGGCGTTCAAAGTAGGTCACGTCCGTCTGGCCGATCAGACGTCCGGCAAAGGACGCGATCTCGAAGGTGGAGCGATAGCTTCTGTTCAACGTAAGGAACCGTGCGGATGCTCCGAATATCTTTGAGAGAGTCGGCCGGATCGAAACCGGGGTATCGTCCATAATCTGTGCTTCATCCCCCAGTATGGTCATCGGGCAGCGGAACATCCGGTGAATCAGCGCATACTGAACCGGTGAATAGTCCTGCATCTCATCGATCACAAGATGCCGGATATCGGAATCCGGGCTGGTGCCTAAGAGGAGATTCTTCAGGTAGATCAGAGGATAGACATCCTCATAATCAAGCAGGCCGGACATGATATCGGAAGCTTCTTCTCCGGATGCGATCAGGAACCGCGCGTAGAGGGAACGAATATCCATCGTGCGGTACATCTCGCACAGCTTCCGCTCAACGATGCCGGACTCAATGCCGTCAAACGGCTTCCCGGTCAGAGTCTCCTCTTCGTCAATGATGTATGCGGCGACGGCGCTCATCCGCTTCAGGAGAGGGACGAGACGGAACTTATCCTCAAAGAGTGCGCGGATTGCCTCCGAATCCCGGTATATCTTCTTGTATGACAGATCCCGGTAATCCACAAGCTCTGCCGGAAGTTCCCTGACGTAGGCTTCCAGCTGTTCCAGGAATTCCGGACTGTTCCTGCAGCGGATCTTCTGTTCTCTGGCGGCGCGGACCTCGGGATCATACGGTCTGGTTAAAAGATATTCCAGCCGGCTGTAACGGCTCTCAAAGCCTGCAATCCCGGCCAGCTCCTTCTCGGCCAGCTCGTCAAAGCTCATCTCGGAGACATTCACTTCCCCAAGCTCCGGAAGAATCGTGGAGATATAGTCCGAGAAAATGGTATTCGGAGACAGAATCAGGATATTCTTCGCGGACAGCTCCTTCCTGTTGTTGTAGAGCAGATACGCGACCCGGTGCAGGGCAATCGAAGTCTTGCCGGAGCCGGCACATCCCTGTACCACCAGGATTCGGTCTTTGCGGTTCCGGATGATCTGATTCTGCTCCCGCTGAATCGTTGACACAATGCTTTTGAGCCGTGCGTCCGCATGAAGGCTTAACTCCCGAATCAGAATGTCGTCATCAATCTTGATATCGCTCTCCATCATATAGAGCAGGCGGCCTCCCGCAATCTTATACTGCATCTTCTTCGTGATCTCGCCGGATATGGTTCCGGCGGGAGCCTCAAACGAGGCAGGCCCCTTGTCGTAATCGTAGTACAGACCCGCGACCGGGGCGCGCCAGTCGAAGATCAGCGGCTCGGCAGACTTTCTTGGCGAAAAATTCCCGACGCCGATGTAGTAGGTCTCCGGCGTATCCTCCCCTTCGTAACAGAAATCGATTCTTCCAAAGTAAGGGGAATCCTTCAGTCTGCGGTAAAGGTGCAGCTTCACGCTGCCTTCCTGCGCGGCATCAATTTCCGCGTCGATCATCTGGCGGTTGGCCAGATCTTCGTATTTGAACTCATCAAACTCATTGACGCTGTCCCAGTAGTATTGTTTCATTTTGACGATTTCCTGCTGCTTGGCGGTCAGATGCGCGAGGAGCTCATCGATCGCTGTATCCAGCTTCGAAAGGACCATTGTAAGATGTTCCTCCTCCAGGCGGTAATCCGTGCTGCTGCATGCAGGCTGCTTATATTCTTCGTTCATCGGCATCCTCCCTTATGCAATGTGATTGCCTATCAGTGTATCCAAAAACGCCCGGAAATACAAGGCTTGTAATCAACAGGAAAATCATGTATAATAGATTCAGAAATTAAAGGGTGTTTGTTTTGCAAAACCGAAACGTTACGGATTCATGATATTGCACGAAGGAGAGTGTTGATATGCCTTTTGTTACATCAGAACGAATGCTGCGGGAAGCGCAGGCAGGAGGATATGCGGTAGGAGCGTTTAATGTTGAAAATATGGAGATGGTGCGGGCGGTGATTGCGGCGGCACAGGAGCTGAACGCTCCGGTGATGCTTCAGACCACGCCGTCTACGATTCGGTACGGTTCTCTGGCCGTTTACGCGGCGCTGGTCCGGGCGGAAGCAGAACGGGCTCATGTGCCCGTGGCGCTGCACCTGGATCACGGCAGCAGCTTCGAGCTTGCGATGCAGGCCCTCAGGGAGGGGTACACTTCCCTTATGATTGACGGGTCGCATGAGAGCTTTGAGGAGAACATTGCGCTGACAAGGCGTGTGACGGCGGCGGCAGAGCCGAACGGAATTCCGGTTGAGGCGGAGCTTGGCAGGGTGGGCGGCAAAGAAGACGATCTGGAAACGGATCTGGATACGAATACGGATCCCGCTCAGGCAAGGGAATTCGTGGAACGGACAGGAGTTTCTTCGCTTGCTGTCGCAATCGGGACGGCGCACGGGTTCTATGTCGGAACTCCGGTGCTTGATAAGGAGCGGCTGTCCGAGATCAGGAAGGTGGTGGACGTGCCGCTGGTTCTTCACGGAGCCTCGGGACTGACGGATGAGGATGTGAGGGACTGTGTCGCCCGGGGAATCTGTAAGGTGAATTTCGCGACGGAGCTGAGGGCGGCCTTCACGGATGGGGTGAAGGAGGTGCTTGCGGCAAAGCCGGACACCTATGATCCGAAGAAGCTTGGCATCGCCGGAATGGAGAAGGTGAAGGAGATTGTGAAGGCGAGAATTCTGGTATGCGGGTGTAACGGAAGGGGTTCTGCGGTTGGCTGCAACGATTAAGGACATCGCGAAGAAGACGGGGCTCGGACTGGCAACGGTTTCGTCTTATCTGAACGGGGGAAATGTCCGGGAGAAGAACCGGATCTTAATTGAAGCGGCGATCCAAGAGCTTCATTTCGAGGTCAATGAGGTAGCCAGAGGACTGAAGACGAACCGGACGAAGACCATCGGTGTTGTGATTCCGGAACTCAACAATGTGTTTTGCGCGGAAATCATGACGGAGATTGAGGATATCATGAGGAATCACGGATATGCGCTGGTGATCTGCGATTGCAGAACCGACGGGATCCGGGAATGTGACGCGGTGGAGTTCCTGTACCGCAAGCGTGTGGACGGCCTCATTAATATGCCCGTGAATCTGGACGGAAGACATCTGAGGTGCTTCCTGGACGCGGGAAGGCCGATTGTGCTGATTGACCGGAGATTAGAGGGGGTGGACTGTGACTGTGTGCTGGTGGATAATCTCGAGGCGGCCGGGCAGGCGGTTCGAATCTTTCTTCGAAACGGGCATACGAGGATTGGGATGATTGGAGGGCCGACGGATGTCTTCACGGGGCAGGAGCGGCTGACAGGGTACCGCAATGCTTTGATTGAGGCGGGAATCGAGCCCGAAGATCGTCTGATTGCGCTCGGGGATTATACGATACGCGGCGGAGTGCGCTGTATGAAGGAGCTGCTGGCCGGGAATCCGGATATGACCGCGGTGTTCGTTGCGAATTATGAGATGACCATGGGAGCGGTCATCGGAATGAATGAAATGGGAATCCGCATGGGGGAGGAGATTTCCATGATAGGCTTTGATAATGCGGAATTCGCGCGGGCCTGTAACCCGAAGCTTACGATTGTGTCACAGCCGATCCGGGAGATTGCATGGAATGCGGCGGAGCTGATGTTAGAGAGGTTAAGAAAGTGCGGGCGGAGGAACGAACCCGGGAAGGAGCCATCAGTATGCCCGGGACGGGTTGTGAAGCTTGCGACCGGCATGCTGGAGGGGGACTCCGTGCGGAATCTGGCGGGCTGATGTGCCGGGAAAATAAGATGGACAGAGGTGCCTATGAAAGAGTATTTGCTTGGAATTGATATTGGTACGAGTGCCTGCAAGGTGGCCCTCTTTCGCAGGGACGGAAGTGTGGCGGCTTCGGGCGGGGAGGGCTATGAGGTGTCGTATCCCCGCCCCGGCTTCGCGCAGCAAAGTCCCGACGAGTGGTGGCGGGCGGTCTGTACGGCGCTTCGGCGGATGCTTGCCGACAGCGGCGCGGATCCCGGGCAGATTGCGGGAATCGGCGTGGACGGGCAGAGCTGGTCCGCGGTTGCGCTCGACCGGGAGGGCAGCGTCCTGTGTGATACCCCGATCTGGATGGATACCAGGGCGGCTTCGATCTGTGAAGCGCTGAATGAAAGAATGTCGGCGGATCGGATCTTTTCCCTGGCGGGGAATCCGATGCAGCCGTCCTATACGACGGCGAAGCTCCTCTGGTACCGGCAGGAGATGCCGGAGGTCTATGAGAGGACGGCGAAGATTCTGCAATCCAACAGCTATCTCGTGTTCCGGCTGACCGGCGCGATCAGCCAGGATCCGTCGCAGGGATACGGACTTCACTGCTTCAATATGAGGACGGGCGAATGGGATCGGGAGCGCTGTGAGGAATTCGGGATTCCCTTCCGGCTGCTGCCGGAGATCCGGGGCTGTCATGAGGTGGTCGGCTTCGTTACGCGGGAAGCGGCAGAGCTGACCGGGCTTGTGCAGGGAACGCCGGTTGTGGCGGGCGGACTGGATGCCGCGTGTGCGGCGCTCGGAGCGGGAGTGATTGAGGCCGGGCAGACCCAGGAGCAGGGAGGGCAGGCGGGAGGAATGAGCATCTGTACGGATACCTGTCTTGCGGATCCCAGGCTGATCGTCAGTATGCATGTGGTGCCCGGACACTGGCTGCTTCAGGGCGGGACGACGGGCGGAGGCGGAGTCATGCGCTGGATTGAAAGAGAGCTTGCCGGCGAGGAGAGGGCAGCCGGACAGAGTTCGGGAAGGAGCACGCTGGATCTGCTCAATGATACGGCCCGGGCGGTTCCGGCGGGAAGCGAAGGTGTCATTTTCCTGCCCTATATGTCGGGAGAACGCTCGCCGATCTGGAAGCCGAGTGCGAAGGGGGTCTTCTACGGACTGGATTTCGGCAAGACGAGGGGGCATATGATACGCGCCGCAATGGAGGGAGTGGCGTTCTCCCTGCGCCATAACCTGGAGACGGCTAATCAAGTCGGAGCGGATGCCGGAGTGCTCCGGGCCGTAGGCGGAGCGGCCAACTCCTTGCTGTGGACGCAGATGAAGGCGGATATCACGGGCAGGACTATTGAGGTCATGGCGTCGGATACTGCCACGACACTCGGAGCGGCGATTCTGGCCGGAGTCGGAACCGGTGTGTATGAGAGCTTTGAGGAAGCGGTGAGGCTGTGCGTCAAGGTCAGGAGAACGCATCGGCCGGATCCGGATACCAGGGAGGTCTATGACGGGAATTACCGGAGGTACCTGCAGATTGCGGATCGGCTGTCGTGCTTCTGGGGGTGATGTGCGGGACGTCCTCAGAGGGCTGCGGGGCGTCTGAGATTTGTCTGCGGGCTAATCGGGTCTGCGGGCATACCATAAGGAACGGATAAAGGAGGAAACAGCATGAAGGCTGCGGTTGTATGCGCGAACGAAGACGTTCGCTATCAGGAGATTGAAGAAAGAGAGGCGGGCCCCGGAGAGGTGAAGGTCCGGGTGGCCGCGTCCGGGATCTGCGGTTCCGATGTGCCGAGGGTGCTTCATAACGGAGTTCATTTCTACCCGATTGTGCTCGGGCATGAATTCTCCGGAGAGGTCGCGCAGGTCGGAGAGGGCGTGACAAAGGTGAAGGAGGGGGACAGGGTATCGGGGGTTCCGCTGCTTCCGTGTATGAAATGTGAGGATTGCCAGAACGGGAATTATTCCCTGTGCAGGCATTACAGTTTCATCGGCTCGAGGCAGCAGGGGAGCAACGCGGATTATGTGGTGCTGCCGCAGGAGAATGTGGTTCCCTTCTCGCCGGAGATCTCCTATGAGCAGGGCGCTTTATTTGAACCGTCCACGGTTGCGCTTCACGGGCTGCTTCAGAATCATTATCAGGGCGGAGGCACGGTTGCGGTGCTCGGCGGCGGCACCGTCGGCATGTTCACCCTGCAGTGGGCGAAGATCTTCGGCGCAAAGCGGGTCGTGGTATTCGATATCAGCGAGGAGAGGCTTGCGCTTGCGTTAAGGCTTGGAGCCGATGCGGCAGTCAATACAAAGAAGGACGGCTTCCTCAAGGAGGCAATGGCCCAGACCGGGGACAGGGGCTATGATTATGTCTTCGAGACGGCGGGAGCCGCGCCCACGATGTATCTGGCATTCGAGCTGGCGGCGAATAAGGCGCGGGTCTGCTTCATCGGGACGCCCCATGTGGATCTGACCTTCACGCCGAAGCTGTGGGAGTTAATGAACCGCAAGGAATTCTGGCTGACGGGCTCCTGGATGTCATACAGCGCCCCCTTCCCAGGCAGGGAATGGGAGCTGACGGCGCATTATTTTGCGACGGGGCAGTTAAAGTACGATCCTGAGCTGATTGCGGAGAAGATTCCGATGAGCCGGGCGCAGGAGGCATTTATGAAATACAAGACGCCGGGCAGTGTCAAGGGCAGGATCCTGCTTGTGAATGAATGGGCATTTCCGGAGATTGTGTAAAATGGCTTGCATGAAATAGCTTGTATGAGAAAGGAGAGCTCTATGACAGAGAGAATCAATCCCGCATCCGTCCCGTCAAGGACGCTGTATACGGGAGATACGATGCCGGCGATCGGCATGGGGACATTCGGCTCCGACCGTTATACTCCGGAGCAGATTTCAGAGGCTGTGGCAGGGGCCATTGAGGCGGGATACCGCCTGTTTGACTGCGCGGCGTGCTACGGCAATGAGGCGCAGATCGGAGAGGTGTTCGATGCTGCGTTTCGGAAGGGGACAGTGAAGAGAGAGGAGCTTTTCATCACAACCAAAGTATGGAATGATATGCATGGCAGGGGGAATGTGCTGCTCTCCTGTGCAAGGAGCCTTCGGGATCTGAGGCTGGATTATGCGGATCTGTTCTTTGTACATTGGCCGTTCCCGAATTACCACGCTCCGGGATGCGACGGGGATTCGAGGAATCCGGATTCCAGACCGTTTCGGACGGAGGAGTTCATGGAAACATGGAGACAGTGCGAGCGTCTGGTAGATATGGGGCTGGCAAGAACGATTGGAATGTCGAACATGACGATTCCGAAGCTTGAGGCTGTACTGCCGCTTTGCCGGATTAAGCCGGCCGCGATTGAAATGGAGCTTCATCCGTGCTTTCAGCAGCCGGAGCTGTTCAAATACTGCGTGGAGAGAGGAATCCAGCCGATTGGATTCTGTCCGATTGGTTCTCCGTCAAGGCCCGAGCGTGACCGAACGCCGGAGGATATCGCGGATACGCAGGTTCCCGAGCTGGTGGAGATTGCGAGGGCACATCAGGTGCATCCTGCGGTGATTTGCCTGAAGTGGGCAGTTCAAAGGGGGCAGATTCCGATTCCGTTCTCGGTTCGTAAGGAGCAGTATCTCAGCAACCTGCGTTCGGTTACGGAGGATCCGCTCAGTACGCAGGAGATGGAGATTATAAAGGGACTTGACCGGAATAACCGACTGATTAAGGGACAGGTCTTCCTGTGGCCGGGAGCGCGCGGCTGGGAGGATCTCTGGGATTTGGACGGCACCATTACGAAGTAAGATGCAAAATTTGTACATGTTTCTCCAAAGGATTTGCTAACACCCCGGGAAATATTGTAGTATGATGAATCTGATATTAGGACAGCACAAGGATGGATCCGGCCGGAACAGACTGCCGGTACGAAAGAAGGAGGAATCATGTCTGTTGTGAATGAGATTTCTGAATCGGTGCAGAAGGGCAGGGCGGAGGATGTGAAGGCGCTGGTTGCCCGGGCTCTGGAGGAGGGGATGGATCCGAAGGTGATCTTAAATGAAGGGCTTTTGGACGGAATCATGATCATCGGCGCGAAATTCCGCCTGAATGAAGTCTTCGTTCCGGAAGTCCTGTTTGCGGGAAAGGCAATGAACGAAGGTCTGTCCGTACTGGAGTGCGGGCCGGCCGGGGCCGGAAATGAGCCAATCGGCAGAGTGGTTGTCGGAACGGTTCAGGGCGATTTTCATGATATTGGCAAGAATCTTGTCACTATGATGATGAAGGGTGCCGGACTTGAGGTGTATGATGTCGGTGTGGATGCGGACGCAGAAGCGTTTATTGATAAGGCGGAGGAAGTCGGAGCGGATATCATTGCGATGTCCGCGCTGCTGACTACGACCATGCCGAATATGCAGACCGTAATTAACGAACTTAAGGCGAAAGGGCTCCGGGATCGGTACATCGTAATGATAGGCGGGGCTCCCGTGACTCAGGACTTCGCGGATCAGATCGGTGCGGATTATTATACTGCGGATGCGGCGAGCGCGGCAGAGATTGCGCGGCAGGCGGTTCTCAATAAGAAAAGCGCATCGACGCAGCTATGAGAAGAAGGAGGAAATCATGGAGAAGACAAGATCGAACAGGAAAGTGACGGGATTCGCCGCGATTGCTGCGGTGGTGATTCTGGCGCTGTTAGCCGGGCTCTACCTTTGGCTGAGGCCCGCCGCCTCGGAAGGGAGCAAGTCGATTACGATTACGGTGGTGGCTGAGGATGGGACCGAGACGAGCTATTCCGTTCAGACGGACGCGGAGTATCTGAGAGGCGCAATTGAGGACGCGGACGGATTAACGATTGAGGGCACGGAGTCGGAGTTCGGCCTTATGGTGGATACGGTGAACGGTGTCCGCGCGGATTATACGCTTGACGGTGCCTATTGGTCATTCCTGGTGAACGGGGAATACTGCAATTACGGAGTAGATGAGCAGGTGGTCAATGACGGGGATGAATTTCATATCGTCTATACGCCTGCCTGAGCGGGATGATGAAGGCAACGGTTAAGGACATTGCGGTATGCGCGTTCCTGTCGGCGATCCTGTTTGTGGTTCAGGTAATGCTCGGCTTCCTGCCGAATATCGAGCTGGTATCCCTTCTGGTGATTTTATATACGCTGGAGTTTAAGAGGAAGACCCTGTGTGTGATCTATGTTTTCGCGGTTCTGGAGGGCCTGGTGTACGGCTTTG
>CALWGS010000157.1 GCA_944380155.1 uncultured Lachnospiraceae bacterium | reverse complement strand
GTTCGGTTCCCGTGAAGGAATCCAGCGCCTTCTGAATCTGTTCCGCAGAGATCCCGAAGGTATCCGCCAGGGCGATGGCCGAGAGGGAATTGGAGATATTGTGGATACCGACGACGCGAAGCCGGATTCTTGAGACGAATTCCCCGCGGCGGATCAGATCATAGCTGCCGTGGCCGAATTCGTCAAACGAAAGATTCGCGGCCGCATAATCGTACCGATCCGGCGGATTGGCCAGGTCCGTGGCTCCTTCGTAGATTCCATAGGTCATGATACGACAGTCCAGCCCTTCCGTAATCTTCCGGTAATCCGGAATCTCCGCATTAATAACCAGATTGCCGTCCTTCGGAAGCTTCTGCGCGAACAGCCGGAAGGAATGGCGGATATCGTCCAGATCCCGGAAGAAGTCAAGGTGCTCCGCTTCGATATTCAGAATAATCTCACTGGTGGGATGAAACTTCAGGAAGCTGTTCGTATACTCGCAGGCCTCCGTAATGAAGTGTCCGGAATGGCCGATCCGCATATTTCCATGAATGGCATCCAGAATTCCGCCCACACTAATGGTGGGATCCAGTCCTCCCTCCAGCATCATCAGAGAGAGCATGGAGGTCGTAGTCGTCTTGCCGTGCGTTCCCGAGACGGCAACCGCGTTCTGATACTGGAGCATGACCTGTCCGAGAAGCTCTGCCCGATCCATTACGGGGATTCCAAGACGCCTGGCCTCGCACAGCTCGGGGTTATCCTCCTTCACGGCCGCCGTATAGACGACAAGCCCCAGAGACTTTGAAAGATTCTCTGCACGCTGTTCATACGCAATGGAGATTCCAAGATTGGAAAGATGATCCGTAACATGGCTGCGGTGCGTATCCGATCCGGTGACGGGAAATCCGTTCCTGTACAGGAGTTCCGCAAGCCCGCTCATACTGATTCCGCCGATTCCGATGAAATGAACGGGGACGGGGAATTTGAAATTGATTTTATACATAACAGACACTTCCTTCTACATAGCAGTTTATCATCATATACCGAATATTATAACAAAATCCATGGAAATTACAACCTGTTTCGGGAATCAGATCCCGGTAACGCGGAAACAGAAGAGGACGCCTGCCAAAAAAGAGCGAAATTTGAGAGTTAATCTTGTCTATATTGTGGAAATTATTGGGGATTACAGGGAAAAAGCGTAAGTGAGCCATATGTTTTGTATAATTCCATCAAAATTTGTGTAAATACTTCGGGAATTGTAACAAAATCCTTAAAAAAAGAAAAATTTTTTTGTAAAATTTATTCACATTACAAGAGTTCGATGGCATAATAGGGGGTATCAAACGACAAGAGGTGATAAAGTGATTAAGAAGGAAATGATAGCCATGCTTCTGGCGGGAGGACAGGGTTCCAGACTTGGTGTCCTGACGGCAAACATTGCCAAGCCGGCCGTGTCTTTCGGCGGAAAATATAGAATCATCGACTTTCCGCTGAGCAACTGTATTAATTCCGGTGTTGATACCGTGGGTGTGTTGACTCAGTATCAGCCGCTGACCCTTAACACGCATATCGGGATTGGTATTCCGTGGGATTTGGACAGGAATATCGGCGGTGTGTCCATTCTTCCCCCTTACGAGAAGAAGAACAGCAGCGAGTGGTATACCGGAACCGCGAATGCTATCTACCAGAATTTGAAGTATATGGAATATTATAATCCGGAATACGTGCTGATTCTGGGCGGCGATCACATTTACAAGATGGATTATGAGGTAATGCTGGAGTTCCATAAGGCGAATAAGGCGGACGTTACGATTGCGACGATCCCGGTTCCGATGGAAGAGGCGAGCAGATTCGGCGTAGTCATTACGGATGAGAAGAAGAAGATTCTTGAGTTCGAGGAGAAGCCGCCGAAGCCGAGGAGCAATCTTGCTTCCATGGGTATCTACATCTTTACCTGGAAGGTGCTGAAGGAAGCCCTGATTACGCTGTCAGAGCAGCCGGGCTGCGATTTCGGCAAGCACATCATTCCGTACTGCCATGGCAAGGGAGATAGGATCTTCGCGTTTGAGTACAACGGCTACTGGAAGGATGTCGGAACACTGGGATCGTACTGGGAATCCAATATGGAGCTGATTGATCTGATTCCGGAGTTCAATCTGTATGAGGAGTTCTGGAAGATCTATACTAAGAGTGACGTGATTCCGCCTCAGTACATTTCAAGCGACGCTGTCATAGACCGTGCGCTGATTGGAGAAGGTTCCGAGATCTACGGAGAGGTGCATAACAGTATCATCGGCTGCGGAGTCTATGTTGGTCCGGGCGCTGTGGTCAGGGATTCCATCATTATGAACGGAACCGTGATCGGCGACAGAACGATTGTGGAGAAGGGCGTTATAGCCGAGAATTGCGTCATCGGATCCGATTGTGAATTAGGACTCGGAGAATCCGCTCCCAATACCGCAAGACCCGATATCTACTGCTTCGATCTGGTAACGATTGGAGAAGATTCCGTTGTTCCGGACAATTTTAAGATAGGGAAGAATACGGCAATATCCGGAGGGACAACCTTAGACGATTATCCGAGCGGAGTCCTTCATGCCGGAGAAAATATTATTAAGGCAGGTGACAGATCATGAGAGCAATCGGTATTGTATTAGCAGGCGGCAATAATAACAGAATGCGTGAGTTATCCAACAAGAGAGCGATCGCGGCTATGCCGGTAGCGGGAAGCTACCGCAGCATTGACTTTGCCTTAAGTAATATGTCCAATTCCCATGTTCAGAAGGTGGCGGTGCTGACCCAGTATAATTCCCGGTCTTTGAATGAGCATTTGAGCTCCTCCAAGTGGTGGGATTTCGGAAGAAAGCAGGGCGGTTTGTTCCTGTTCAACCCGACCATTACGGCGGATAACAGCTTCTGGTACCGGGGCACGGCAGATGCGATCTATCAGAACATGACATTCTTAAAGAACAGCCATGAACCCTACGTCGTGATTGCATCCGGTGACTGCGTGTACAAGCTCGACTATAATAAGGTTTTGGAGTATCACATCGCGAAGAAGGCGGATATCACGATTGTCTGCAAGAAGCTTGATCCCGATGAGGATGCCAGCCGCTTTGGCGTGGTGAAGCTCGATGAGGACAACAGGATTCAGGAGTTCGAGGAGAAGCCTCTGACTACGGATTCGAATATGATTTCCACGGGAATCTATGTGATCCGCAGAAGACTGCTGATTGAGCTTCTTGAGCGTGCGAATGAGGAAGAGCGCTATGATCTGGTGAAGGATATCCTGGTTCGTTATAAGCATCTCAAGAGAATCTATGCATATGAGATGGATTCCTACTGGAGCAACATCTCGACCGTAGAGGCTTATTACCAGACCAACATGGATTTCCTGGACAAGGATGTCAGACACTATTTCTTCAAGGAATATCCGGATGTGTTCTCCAAGGTTGACGATATGCCTCCGGCCAAGTACAATCAGGGGGCGATTGTGAAGAACAGCCTTGTGTCAAGCGGATGTATTGTGAATGGTGTTGTTGAGAATTCCGTACTATTTAAGAAGGTGTATGTAGGCAATAACGTTACGATTAAGAATTCAATCGTTCTGAACGATGTGCATATCGGGGACAATACTTATATTGAGAATTGTATTATTGAAAGTCGCGATACAATCCGTGCGAATGCTACGTATGTCGGTGAGAACGGCAAGATTAAGATTGTTGTTGAGAAGAATGAGAGATACGCCCTGTAGCTCTTTCATACCGGCTCGAAAGTAATCATCTGGAAGAAGAGATAAGCGGATGGAATTCGCTTTGCTGCTTGCAGAGAACGGGAGCGCGGCAGGGGGCCGGCTTTCGTCTAAACTACAAAGGGGGACATACTTATGCAGATTACGGATGTACGAGTAAGAAAAGTAAGCAAAGAAGGTAAGATGAAGGCGGTTGTCTCTATTACGTTCGATAACGAGTTCGTGGTTCACGATATCAAGGTAATAGATGGAGAGAAGGGGCTCTTCATTGCAATGCCGAGCCGCAGGGCAGGCGACGGAGAATATCGCGATATTGCACATCCGATCAATTCAGATACCCGTGACCGGATTCAGAGAATGATTTTGGAGAGATATGAGGCCGCGGCACTTGAGAGTGTGGTCGAAGAGGCGTAACAGGCGGTAATATATATGGGGTAACGTAGTAGAAAATATGGGCATTGGCCAGACGGCAGACGGGCCGGTTCCCGGGTGAGAACCACGGGAACCGGCTTTTTGTGCGTCCGGAAGACCAGGAGGCGGCGTACGCGGCGCACAGGATGGGGTTCTTTTGGTCCGGGCGGTTTTCGCGGCTTGACACAGGCTTTCCGCCGGCATTATAATCAGGAGGACAATTTACGTCCGCGGGATGCCGGAAACGCTGTCCGGATCCTTTCCCGCGGCTATGAGGAGAATATTATGAGAATTATTATTGGTCTTGGCAACCCGACAAGAGAATATCAGGCAACCCGACATAATATCGGGTTCGATACCATAACCCGGCTTTCCGATGAATATAATATACCGTTGGACTTCAAGAAGCATAAGGCGATCTGCGGGCGGGGCTATCTTGGCGGCGAGAAGGTGATCCTTGCCCAGCCGCAGACCTATATGAATCTGAGCGGGGAGAGCGTGAGGGAGCTGGTAGATTTTTATAAAGTGACGAATGAGGATATCATCGTGATCTATGATGATGTGGCGCTGGACGTGGGACAGCTTCGGATCCGGCCGAAGGGAAGCGCCGGCGGGCATAACGGAATCAAGAGTATTATCGCTCATCTTGGAACGCAGGAGTTCCCGAGAATCCGCATCGGTGTCGGAGAAAAGCCGAAGAACTGGGATCTGGCGGATTATGTTCTGGGGAGATTTGCGGACGAGGAACAGCCCGTGATTCGGGAAGCGCTCGGACGCGCCGCGCAGGCATGTGAGTGTATCATAACAGATGGGATTGAGGAAGCGATGAATCGGTATAACCGGAAATAAGAAAGGAGGACGCATCGGGTGAAAGCCTTTACAGGGCCTTTGGCCGAATTAAAAGAGTATCAGGAGCTGACGGAGTACATCGATCAGAGGAAGCTTCCGGTCATGGCAACAGGCTGTATGGATTCGCAGAAATGCCACCTCATTCACGCGCTGGGCGAGAAGTTTCCATTTCGGCTGATTATCACATACAGCGATTTGAAGGCGAAGGAGATCTGTGAGGACTATAAGCTGTATTCCAGGGATTGCTATGTATATCCGGCCAAGGATATTATCTTCTTCTCGGCGGATATTCACGGCAATACGATTATCCGGGATCGCCTGGGGATTATCCGCAGAATCATAGAGAACCGTCCGGTTACGGTTGTGGCAAGCCTTGATGCGGGGCTTGACCGCGTGCTGCCGCTTGCCTTCATCCGGAAGCAGATTATGACGGTTGCTCTGGGGGAACGCCATGATCTCGGGAAACTTGCGGGAAAGCTGACACAGCTTGGCTATGAGCGTCAGGGCCAGGTGGAGTCACCGGGCGAATTCGCGGTCAGGGGCGGAATTGTGGATATCTTTCCCCTGACGGAGGAGGCTCCGTACCGGATTGAGTTCTGGGATGATGAGATTGACTCGATTCGTACCTTCGATGTTAACAGCCAGCGTTCGATTGAGAACGTGGAGAGGATGGAGATCTATCCGGCGGCGGAGGTGATTCTGGACGAGTCCGCGAAGAATGCTGGGCTGAGGAGGATCTCTCTGGAGGCGAAGGAGTATGAGAAGGCTCTGCGCGGGCAGTTTAAGACAGAGGAGGCGGCCAGGATCCGGGACATCATAGAGGAATTCAAAGAGAATCTCGCCTGCATTCAGGGGGCGGTCGGTCTGGAAAGCTATATCCGGTATTTCTATGAGGATACGGTCTCTTTCTTCGACTACTTTCAGAATGAACAATCTCTGATCTTCCTGGATGAACCGGGACGCATCGAGGAGAAGGGGGAGGCGGTTGCGACGGAGTTTCGCGAGAGCATGGTGCAGAGACTCGAGAAGGGATATATCCTCCCCGGACAGGCAGACGTCTTATTCGATTACAAAGGGCTGCTTGCGGGACTTGAGAGCCGGAACCTGATTATCCTCAGTACCATGGATTCCAAGCTGAACCTGCTGTCCGTCAGACGGCGATTCGATCTGACGGCCCGATCGATTACGCCCTATAACAATAATTTCGAGCTGTTAATCAAGGATTTGACGGAATGGAAGAAGAATCGGGCAAGGGTCATTTTGCTCACCGCGTCCCGGACCAGGGCGGCAAGGCTGGCGCAGGATCTGAGGGATCACGGTCTGACCGCGTTCTACGGCGAGGATATGGACCGGGAGGTTCAGCCCGGAGAAATCATGGTGGCCGCGGGGGCGCTGCATAAGGGCTTTGAGTATCCGCTGATTAAGTTCGTGATGATATCCGAGAGCGACATTTTTGGCGCGGAGCGGAAAAAGAAGAAGAAAACGTCTTCTTATAACGGGCAGAGGATCAAGAGCTTCAACGAGCTGGTGCCCGGGGATTATGTGGTACATGAGAACCACGGCATCGGAATCTACCGCGGAATCGAGAAGATCGAGGTGGATCGGGTCGCGAAGGATTATATCAAGATCGAATACGGCGGGGGCGGTGTTCTGTATATTCTTGCGACGGGGCTTGACGTGATTCAGAAATTCGCGGGCGCGGACGCGAAGAAGCCGAAGCTGAACAAGCTCAATTCGATTGAGTGGAAGAATACGAAGACGAAGGTAAGGGGAGCGGTGAAGGAAATCGCGCAGGATCTGGTGCTTTTGTATGCGGCAAGGCAGAAGAAGCAGGGATTTGCCTTCAGCAAGGATACGGTATGGCAGACGGAGTTCGAGGAGATGTTCCCCTATCAGGAGACAGACGATCAGCTTCGGGCGATTGAGGATACCAAGCGGGATATGGAGAGTACCAGGATTATGGATCGTTTAATCTGCGGGGATGTCGGATACGGCAAGACGGAGATCGCGATTCGCGCCGCGTTCAAGGCCGTATCGGACGGCAAGCAGGTCGCGTTCCTGTTTCCTACCACGATTCTGGCCCAGCAGCACTACAATAC
>CALWGS010000156.1 GCA_944380155.1 uncultured Lachnospiraceae bacterium | reverse complement strand
CGGCAATCCCGGAACAACCGCGCTGAATAACAGGAATTATTTCAACAGTCTGGCGGAGTCGAAGGAAACCTCAGCAAGCAGCCATTATGTGATTGGGCTGGAGGGAGAGGTGATTCAGTGCATCCCGCTGGACGAGATCTCTTACGCAACCAAACAGGCGAATTATTATACCATCTCTATCGAATGCTGCCATCCGGATGAAAGCGGAGTCTTCAATGAAGCGACCTATGAGTCCCTTGTTAAGCTTACGGCATGGCTGTGTCATCAGTACGGGCTTGGACGGGAGGATATCCTGAGGCATTATGATGTAACGGGGAAGGAGTGCCCGCTGTATTATGTCAGACATGAGGACGCGTGGGAGCAGTTCAAGGATGATGTTATGAATTATCTGGAGGCGGGAACCGCGGCCGTCTGAAGAGCCCCTTGTATTTTACATTGCGATTTGTTATACTGAACGCAGGCTGCAGGGAACCCGGGGCGTGATTGAAGTACTCCGGAACCTGCATATCTTAATTTATGAAAGGGAGCGGAAAGCATTATGTTATCAGAGAAAATGTATGAGCTCGGGAGCAGGCGCTCGGTGATCCGCGAGATTTTTGAATATGCAAAGAAGAGAAGTGCCGAGATTGGGCCGGAGAATGTGTTCGATTTCAGTCTGGGGAATCCGAATGTGCCGGCACCGGCCAAGGTGGAGGAGACGATCCGCGGGCTGCTTGATACCTGTGATCCGGTTGTACTGCACGGCTACACATCGGCTCAGGGAGATTTCGGTGTAAGGGATACGATCGCGAAGTCCATTAACCGAAGGTTCGGGACGAGG
The DNA here is from genome assembly GCA_944380155.1 of uncultured Lachnospiraceae bacterium. Taxonomy (GTDB): domain Bacteria; phylum Bacillota; class Clostridia; order Lachnospirales; family Lachnospiraceae; genus Caccomorpha. The sequence continues at coordinate 4,622 of CALWGS010000156.1, read as the reverse complement.
CTGACAGCTGACAGCCTATATATGACGGTGGGTGCGGCGGCGTCTCTCAGCATCTGCTGCAGGGCGCTTACGGTCCCGGGGGATGAATTCATTACATTTGCGCCGTTCTTTACGGAATACAGGGTATTCGTGGAGGCGGCCGGGGCGGATCTGGTTGTGATACCGGTCAGAGAGAAGGACTTTCAGATTGATTTGGATGAATTTGAGGCCCGGATCCAGGAACATACCAAGGGAATTATTATCAATTCCCCGAATAATCCATCGGGTGTCGTTTATTCCGAGGATACTATTCAGGCGGTCTGCGGGATTCTGTCTCGGAAGGAAAAGGAGTACGGGCATCCGATTTATCTGATTGCGGATGAGCCTTACCGGGAGATTGTCTATGACGGAATCAAGGTTCCGTATCTGATGAATTATTATAAGAATACTCTGGTATGCTATTCTTATTCTAAGGCGCTGTCCCTGCCGGGCGAACGGATCGGTTATATTGCAGTCTCCCCGGATATGGAGGAGGAGCGCAGGGTCTACGCGGCTGTCTGCGGAGCGGGCAGGGCGCTTGGATATGTCTGCGCGCCCAGTCTGTTCCAGAGGGTTGCGGCTGCGTGTGTGGAAGAGACATCGGATTTGTCGGTATATCAGAGAAACCGGGATCTTCTCTATGCTTCCCTTACGGAATACGGCTATGAATGCATCAGGCCGGACGGAGCCTTCTACCTGTTCGTAAAGGCGCTCGAGCCGGATGCCAATGCGTTTTATGAGCGGGCGAAGAAATATGAGCTTTTGCTGGTTCCCGGGGATGATTTCGGCTGTCCGGGATATGTCCGGATTGCCTATTGCGTGAAGACCGAGCAGATTATCAACGCGCTTCCCGCATTTCAGAAGCTTGCGCAGGAATACGGGAAGAATATCTGAGTGAAGAAGGCAGGAGTCAGGATGAGCAGACCGGTAATTGGCGTGATGCCTCAGTATGATGCACCAGAGGACAGAATTGCGATTTCGGCAAATTACTTTCGGGCACTCAGGGACGCGGGGGCTCTTCCCGTACTGCTTCCGTTACAGAGCGAAACGGAGGATGTGAGGGAGCTGCTTGAGCGGGTGGACGGTGTTCTGTATCCGGGGGGCCCGGATGTCAGTCCGCTTCGATTCGGAGAAGAGACGATCCCGGAGTGCGGGATTGTCCTGCCGGAACGGGACAGGGTGGAGCTTGAGGCGGTTCCCTTCCTGATTGAGAGGGATCTGCCGGTGCTTGGGATCTGTCGGGGGATTCAGAGCTTAAATATCGGACTCGGCGGCGATCTCTATCAGGATATTCCCGCCCAGTATGTGCGTCCGCAGGGAGCGCCCCGTGTGGGACATTCCCAGAAGCCGGCGGGAACGGTGGTGACGCATACGGTTCGCGTGGAGAAGGGGACGCTTCTGTATGAAATCACGGGGAAGGAACGGATTGAGGTCAACAGCCTTCACCATCAGGCCGTAAGGAGGCTGGCGCCCGGCATATGCTGCGCCGGGACTTCGCCGGACGGTCTGATCGAGGCGGTGTACCGTCCAAAGTCCCGCTTCTTCTTGGGAGTTCAGTGGCATCCGGAATATCTGTACCCGCACAATGAGGACGCGAAGAAGCTGTTTGAGGCATTTGTCAGGGCCTGCCTGTAACGGGCAGGCCGGAAGATTTGGGAGAAGCATTGGGATGAGAGGAAGGAGGATATAAGATGGCAGAAAGAACGATATCGAATGAGTATCTTGAAATCATGGTGAAGGATCACGGGGCCGAGCTGGTTTCGGTGAAGAAGGGAGGCAGGCAGTATCTTTGGAATGCGGACCCGGCATACTGGGGAAGGGTGTCGCCGGTCTTGTTCCCGTTCGTAGGAGGTTTGGAGGGCAAGGTCTACCGCCACGCGGGAAAGGAATATCCGATGACGCAGCACGGATTTGCGAGGGATCGGGACTTCGAGCCGGTCAGCCGGTCCGAGCAGGAGATGTGGTTCGTATTGAGAGCGGATGAGGAGACAAGGAAGGTCTATCCCTTCGAGTTCGAGCTTCAGTGCGGATACCGTCTTGAGGGCAGCCGGGTTGAGGTGATCTGGAAGGTGAAGAACCTTGGAAATGAGGAGATGTACTTTGCCATCGGCGCGCATCCCGCGTTCCTGTGCCCGCCGGAAGGAAAGGGAAGGCAGGAGGATTGCTCGATTCGTTTTGATTCTGAGAAAGACCTGGTTCTTACCAGAATTAACGAGAAGGGAATGGTAATTGAAGAGAAAGAGGTTATAAGGCTGGAAGACGGCGTGATGCCGCTTGAGGAGCATACCTTCGACCGGGATGCGCTGGTGTTTGAGCAGAATCAGGCGCACAGGGTCGAGCTGCTGGATGCCGAGAAGAATGCCTACATTGCCGTTACGTTTGACGCTCCGCTGTTCGGAGTCTGGTCGCCTGCGGGGAAGCACGCTCCGTTCGTGTGCATCGAACCGTGGTACGGCAGATGTGACAGAGCGGGCTATCAGGGCAGTCTGGCAGACAGGGAATGGGAGAATTCCCTTGCGCCGGGCGGGGAATGGACGAGAAGCTATCAGATTGAGATTCTGTAAGGTCTGCGCGGAAGGAAAGGATGAATGAATGTTTCGGAAATTGTATCCTGACAACTGGGTCGATTCCGCCTATGAGATAGATTATGAGGGATTATACCGGGAGGGTATGCGGGGGCTTTTGTTTGATATTGATAACACCCTTGTGCCCCACGGAGCCGACGCGGATATGAGGGCGAAAGAGCTGCTTGGGAGGCTTGGGGAGCTTGGATTTCGGATCTGTCTGATTTCTAATAATAAGGAAGAAAGGGTCAGGAGGTTTAACCGGGAGATTCATGTTTATGAAATCCACAAAGCGAACAAGCCCTCCGTGAGCGCTTACCGGAGGGCGATGGAGCTGACACGGACCAACGAACGGAATACGGTCTTCATCGGCGATCAGCTGTTCACGGATATATACGGCGCGAACCGGGCGGGGATCCGCACCTATCTGGTGAAGCCGATGGATCCGAAAGAAGAGATCCAGATTGTGCTGAAGCGTTACCTGGAGAAAATTGTTCTGCATTATTACAAAAAACAGCAAGCAAAAGGAAGTCAGGATTTATGACCAATACGAATGTGATTCTGATCGGGTTCATGGGCAGCGGCAAGACCACGGTAGGGAAGAGGCTTGCGGATCGTCTCGGCCTTGAATATCTGGATACCGATGAGAGAATTGAGGAGCAGGAGCAGATGGCAATCCGCCGGATCTTCGAGGAAAGGGGCGAGGAGTCGTTCCGGCAGGCGGAGATGAGGCTGCTGACAGGGCTTTTGAAGGAAGAGACGAAACGGGTGATTGCCACGGGCGGCGGGATGCCCCTGCGTCCGGAGAATGCCGAAGCTTTGAAGAGACTGGGGATGGTCGTGTATCTGAGGACCGGAGGGGATACGGTGTATGACCGGCTGAAGGACGCGACGGACAGGCCCCTGCTTTTGGGCGGGGATCCGAAGGGAACCATAGAGACGCTGCTTGAACGGCGTGAGCCGCTTTATCGCGCCTGCGCGCAGATCACCGTGGATACGGACGGGCGCTCCCCCGATCAGGTTACAGAGGAGATTATTGCCGCAGTCAGGGAGGGATGTCATTGAAGCTGCTAGTGATAAACGGGCCGAATATTGATTTTCTGGGAATGCGGGAGCCGGATGTGTACGGGAAGAAGGATTACCGGTATCTGCTCTCCCTTCTGAGCGGAAAGGCGGAGCGGGAGCAGATTGAGCTGAAGATCTTTCAGAGCAACAGTGAGGGCGGGATCATTGATCGGATCCAGCAGGCCCATATGGATCAAACAGAGGGAATTGTGATTAATCCGGGCGCATATACCCATTACAGCTACGCGATCCGGGATGCGCTTGCGTCGCTTGCCATACCGGTGATTGAGGTTCACATTTCCAATGTGCATAAGCGGGAGGAATTCCGCCATACCTCTGTAACCGCACCGGCCTGCACCGGGCAGATTGTGGGGCTTGGACTGCGCGGATACCTGCTGGCCATTGACGCGCTGAAGGGAATCATCGAAGAATCCGCGGATTCTTAGGCGGCAGCGCGGAAGGCGCCCGGCCCGGGCCGGATGAAAAAACATGGCAGATACGGAAAAAAACAGTTGAAAAAAAACGTCGTGTATTATAAACTATATGATAGCGAATTTTAAGGAGGATTATTTTATGGTATCAGCAGGCGATTTCAGAAATGGCTTGACGCTGGAAATAGACAACGCGGTATACCAGGTGATTGAGTTCCAGCATGTAAAGCCCGGAAAAGGCGCTGCATTCGTAAGGACAAAGCTGAAGAATATCAAGAGCGGCGGTGTTGTTGAGAAGACCTTCCGCCCGACCGAGAAGTATCCGCAGGCTCATATTGAGCGAGCGGACATGCAGTATCTGTACAGAGATGGAGATCTGTATCACTTCATGGATGTGAACACCTATGATCAGATTGCGATGAATTCGGATCAGGTAGGCGATACGCTGAAGTTTGTTAAGGAGAATGAGATGGTGAAGATGCTTTCCCACAATAAGGAAGTCTTCGCGATTGAGCCTCCGTTATTTGTAGAGCTTGAGATTACC